>JAJDEX010000147.1 GCA_029259575.1 Planctomycetota bacterium
TCGACGATCTCGGCCTCGGGATCCATGTCGATCAGCTCCAGGAGCTCGGCGAGCGAGTTCTCGTCGCGTGCGGCCTCCGCATCGTGGCGCGTCAAGGCGCTGCGTGCGTTCTCGCCGGCCAGGTCGAGCATGCGACGTCGATCGCCCGTGCGCGGAACCACGAAACGCACGCCCTGCTTCCCGAGCGTGCTCGCCAAGAGCGCGGACTCGGTCGGCTCCAGCGGCAGGACGAGCTCGTCGGGCGTGTCCCGTCGGCCGTCGCCGTAGAGAGCCGTCAACACCTGGTGCATCAGGTCGTCGTCCGCCAGCCGCGAACGGAAGTGGTGCGTGCGGCTCTCGGCCATGCGCCCCTCGCGGAACGACAAGCGGTGCACGGCCGCCTGGTCGCCGGTGCGCGCGAAGGCGACGACGTCGCGCTTGACCTGGTCGCGCGGACGCACGCCTTGGCCCTCGACGGTGCGGTGCAGGGCCGCCAGCCGATCGCGCCAGGTGGCGGCGCGTTCGTACTCGCGTTCGTCCGCGGCCTCGATCATGCGGCGCTGCAGGTCGGTCTCCAGCTCGGCCACGTCACCGGTCAGGATGCGCGTCGCGCGCTCGACCAGCTCGGCGTAGCCCGCGTCGTCGATCAGGTCCACGCAAGGCGCACTGCACAAACCGATCTGATGCTTCAGGCACGGACGCGAGCGATGGTTCAGGACCGTGTCCGGACAGTCGCGCAAGGGCACGACGCGGTGCAGGTCCGACAGCGTCTTGCGCACGGCTCGCGAGGAGGCGTAAGGGCCGAACAGCCGACTGCGGCCGCCCTTCTTGCCCGCCTTGGGTTGGTGCGCGCGCACGAACTTGAGGCGCGGAAAGCGCTCGTCCAGATCGAGCCGCAGCATGAGGAACGACTTGTCGTCCTTGAGCCGGATGTTGTGCGGCGGCTGGTGCTGCTTGATGAGGGTGTCCTCCAGCAGCAGCGCTTCGCCTTCGGTGCGCGTGACGATCGTCTCGACGTCCGTCGCATCCCGATCCAGGAACTGCACGTTCGGGCGCCCGTCCGCGCCGGGTCGCCGATAGCTCATCAACCGCGAACGCAGGTTCGACGCCTTCCCCACGTAGAGGACCCGGGTCCCCTCCTTGAAGAGATACACGCCCGGCCGCTCCGGAACGTCGTCGATGGACCATTGCTCGCTCACGCTGCAGACCTAACGCGTCAATTCCAGGTCTTCGAGTGCGGTGAGGCGGTCGCGTTGCTTGGCGGCGTCCTCGAAGCGGAGTTCGTTGGCGGCCAGCAGCATGTCGGCGCGGACCTTCTCGATCTCGCCGCGCAGGCGTGCGACCGGCCACAGCGCGGCGGGGTCCTCGTCCGCAACGCGATCCGCGCGGATGTCCGGGATGTCGGGGACGTTGCTGTAGTCCATGTCGTACAGCGCCTCGATCGAGTCACGCACCGGCTTGATGATCGTCTTCGGGACCAATCCGTGTTCGGCGTTCCAGACCTCTTGGACCTCGCGACGCCGGGCGACCTCGTCCAGGCAGAAGCGCATCGAGTCCGTGACCTTGTCGGCGTAGAAGATCACGCGGCCCTCCACGTTCCGGGCGGCGCGGCCACAGGTCTGGATCAGGCTCGTGCGCGCGCGCAGGAAGCCTTCCTTGTCGGCGTCGAGCACGGCGACCAGCGCCACCTCCGGCAGGTCCAGGCCCTCGCGCAACAGGTTGATGCCGACCAGCACGTCGAATTCACCCAGTCGTAGGTCGCGCAGGATCGCCGTGCGTTCGATCGCGTCGATCTCGGAGTGCAGGTAGCGCACGCGCACACCGAGGTCCGAGTAGTACGTCGTCAACTCCTCCGCCGAG
The DNA here is from genome assembly GCA_029259575.1 of Planctomycetota bacterium. Taxonomy (GTDB): domain Bacteria; phylum Planctomycetota; class UBA1135; order UBA1135; genus JAJDEX01. The sequence goes on from JAJDEX010000147.1 coordinate 1,840, forward strand.
CGCTTGGTCAGTGTGGTGACGAGGATGCGCCAGCCGGCGGCGACGACGCCACGAATCTCGTGCAGGAGGTCGTCGACCTGGGACCCGGCAGGGCGCACTTCGATCGGAGGATCGAGCAAGCCGGTCGGGCGCACGATCTGCTCGACCACCGCATTGCCGGAGTGCTCCAGCTCGTACTTGCCTGGCGTCGCCGAGACGTAGACGAGCTGGGGCGCCAGCTTCTCGAACTCCTCGAACTGCAACGGACGATTGTCCAGCGCGCTCGGCAGACGGAACCCGTGCTGGACCAACGTCTCCTTGCGCGAACGGTCGCCCTTGTACATGGCGCCGAGCTGCGGCACCGCGACGTGGCTCTCGTCCACCATCATCAGCCAGTCCTCGGGGAAGTAGTTCAGCAGCGTGAACGGCGGCTGCCCGGCTTCCCGGCCGTCCATGAATCGCGAGTAGTTCTCGATCCCCGAACACATGCCGGTCGCGCGCAGCATCTCCAGGTCGTGCCGCGTGCGCTGCTCCAGACGCTGTGCCTCGAGCAGCATCTTGTTGCCGCGCAACTGTTCGAGTCGCTCTGCCAGCTCCTCCTCCATGTGCGGCAGCGCCTTGGTCAACCGGTCCTGCGGCGTGACGTAATGGTTCGCCGGATAGATGGTCGCGGACTCCAGGTCGCCCAGGATCACACCGAGCAGCGGATTGACTTGGGTGATCGCCTCGATGTCGTCGCCGAAGAACTCGAAGCGGATGACGCGATCCTCCTCGTAAGCAGGGAAGACCTCGACCACGTCGCCGCGCACCCGGAACGTGCCGCGCCGGAAGTCCAGGTGATTGCGCGCGTACTGCATCTGGGTCAAGCGCCGCAACAGATCGTCGCGATCCATCGTGTCGCCCTTCGTCACCGTCACCGACATGCGCGAGTAGTTCGACGGCGAACCGAGGCCGTAGATGCACGACACCGAAGCGACCAGGATCACGTCACGTCGATCCAACAACGAACGCGTCGCACTGTTGCGCATCCGTTCGATGCTCTCGTTGCGACTCGCGTCCTTCTCGATGAACGTGTCGGTCGACGCGACGTACGCTTCCGGTTGGTAGTAGTCGTAGTAGCTGACGAAGTACTCGACGGCGTTGTTCGGGAACAGATCCCGGAACTCGGCGAACAACTGAGCGGCCAAGGTCTTGTTCGGAGACAGCACCAATGTGGGACGCCCCACGGCCGCGATGGTCGAAGCCATCGTGAAGGTCTTGCCTGAACCGGTGATGCCCAGGAGCGTTTGATGGCGCTCACCGCTCTCCAGACCCCTCACGAGGCCGGCAATCGCGTCCGGTTGATGTCCGGTGGGCTCGAAGGGGCACTGTAGATCGAAAGCGGGAGGCATGACCTGAGACATCCTAATCGGAACCGTACTCCCGTTGCCTTGCCAGCCCCTTGGGGGCGCGGGTACCTTGGAAGTTGAGGACCGCGCCCTTGCGGTCCGATTTGCGTCGCGCACCCCTTTCTCCCCACCCTCGCGCACGCCCATTCTCGAACATGTTCATCGAATGCCCCCGGTGTCACGCCCGCGCTCAGCTCCCCGACAGCAAGGAGGGAGCCAAGGTCCGATGCAGTGAATGCAGCAGCGTCTACGAGGCCCTCCGCGAGGGAGCCAGTGGCCGGCGGAAGAACGAGTCGGATTCCCAGCGCATGCTCATCATCGGTGGCGCCGCCATCGCTGCCGTGCTGATCCTCCTGGTCGTCGTCAACGGAGGCAGCAGCAACGCCAACGTCGCGCCCACGCCGCCCCCCGAGGTCGAGATCGAAGCCGGTCCCGTCGTCGACGAGTACGGCTGGGGCTCGGCGGTCGTCCAGGGCGCCAAGGCCATTCACGACGCCGCGGGTATGGGCAACAGCGCCGCGCTCCCGTCGCGCATCGACGCCCAGGCCGCCTACACGTTCATCGAGGCGCGCCGCATGGCGAGCGAGGGTGAGGACGCGACCCCGTCCATCCTTTGGGACAACCTCTCGTCGGCCCAGCAGACCCTCGTGCCCACGCAGATCGCGGAGGGCATGGTCCACGGTGTCGACAAGGAGCTCGTCGCCGACTGGCTGCCCTACCACGGTCATGCCGAGGAAGACCCCCTGGGCGAGCGCGGCGTGCGCCTCGTGACCCTCGAGGTCAGTCACCGCGACGTGGCCGCCAATCACACCGACCAGTTGATCCAGTGGCGCATGAAAGAGGTCAGTGGTCGCTGGAAGGCGATCAGCTGGGCGCGCTACTACCCCGACGGTGCTCCGCGTTCGAGTGCGGGCACGGGCAAGGTCACGGTCAAGACGCTCAGCGACGGCACCAAGGTCCGGGAAGGCGTCTCGCGCGTCATCCCGTACGACGACGGGGTCCCCCAGGAGTTGCGCAACCACATCGACGGTCTGATTCCGAAGGTGCTCGACCTGAGCCTGACGCGGGAACGCCTGCCCTTCGAGGACGAACTCATCGCCATCGGCAAGCCGGCGATCGCGCCGCTCCTGACGAAGCTGACCGAGATCCCGTTCGTCCCGGGCGAGCCCAACCAGCAGCTCGAGATCATTCACCGCGTGCTCACCAAGATCACCGGGTACGAGAACATCACCTTCCGTGCTGCGGAGGCTCTCGGTGGAACGACCGAGCGCTCCGAGTCCGGCATCCTGCAGTGGTTCGGTTGGTACGACCGCCGCTACAGGAACTTCAAGGGCAACCCGAACACGGTGCAAGCCGCCGAGGACGACCCCTTCTTCGGTATGGGTGAAGAGGCGTGGAACGCCCTGCCCGACTCCGAGAAGTCCGCCATCCTGAAAGCGGCCAAAGAGAACGAGGCCCAGGCGCGCATCGAGGAAGCTCGACGCAATCGCAAGGACGGCTGATCCGCGCTGATTTCACCGCTGGCCTCTCCCCCGAACACCCCCCATCCCCCCAGTAGCACCATGCAGTATCGTCCCGGCACCTGTAGCGAATGCAACGCGCAGTACAAGCTCCCCTCCTCCTTCAAGGCCGACCAGGCCAAGTGCAAGAAGTGTGGAGGCGTCGTCAACATCGGCCCCGCCACCGAGGAGGCGCCCCCGCAAGACGAACTCGTCGAGCACAAGCCCTCCGGCAAGAAGGGCAAGGGCCCGTCCATGAAGGAGCGGTTGCTCGCGGAGCGTGAGGCTGCCGCGGCAGCCGCTGCGAAACCCGCAGCGAAGTCCAAGCCGGCCGCCAAGGCTCCGGCCAAACCGACCGCCAAGAAAGCCCCGGCTCGTCGCCCGCGGGCCACGGCCAAGGACGACGACGGCGGCGGCGACAGCGAGACCAAGGGTCCCGCCCGCGCAGGG
>JAJDEX010000148.1 GCA_029259575.1 Planctomycetota bacterium
GCCTAGGACCGCGCCTCGTCCAGCTCCACTTCGACTCCCGCCATCCGTGCGCGGCCAGCCTTGTCCATCAGGCTGACGACGATCGCGACGATGAAGCCGACGACGAACGAGGGCAGCAGGACTTCGATGTCCTCCAGCCGATCGACCCAGCTCGCGAGGCCCATGGAATCCAGCAAGGGTGGCGCCGCGAACTTGAAGAACGGCACGGCCAGGAAACCAGCCACCATGGCGAACTTGGCTCCGCGCGACGTGAGCTTCGACCAGTACAGGCTGAGGATCATCGTCGGGCAGAACGTCGCCGCGATGCCCGACCAGCCGAACAGGATCGTCCAGAAGACGCCGTGCTCCTTGTCGTACAGCATGATGCCGATGCCGATGCCGAAGGACACGAGCGAGAGCGCCAGCGTCACCTGCCGCGAGAGTTTCATCAAGCGCTCGTCGCTCATGCCGGGGTTGCGGACCTTCTGCCAGTAGTCGCGCACACCGGCGCTCGAAGCCACGACGAGCAAGGAGTCGATCGTCGACATGATCGCGCTCAACACCATGGCGATGAAGCCGCCCGCGAAGAACGCGGGAAGGAGATCGAGCGACATCTGGGGCAGGACGTTCTGGCTGACGTTGCTGAGGTCCTCGGGCGTGTAGCCGGCCGTGGTCGCGAGCTCGACCGGCGCGTAGATCGCGCGACCGAAGAGACCGACCAGGACCGCGCCGGAGTCGGCCAGCAGGGTCCACGTGAGCGCCGTGATCGTGCCGGGCAGGATCTGCCCCGTGTTCTTCATCGAGATGTAACGCACGAACACCTGGGGCGAGCCCCAGAACCCGATGCCGATCGCCGCGAAGCCCAGGATCGAGGTGATCGTCGCGAGGCTCCACCCGCCGCTGCCGGGCTCGCCCTTGCCCGGGCCGTGCCAGGTGAGGAGGTCCGGATCGATCCCACGCAGGGTCTCGGCGATCGCGTCGAGCCCGCCCATGTGGGACAGCGCCACGATCGGCAAGGCGACGAGCCCGAGCACCATCAGCGAGCCCTGGAACACGTCGGACCAGACGACCGCGGTGAATCCGCCCTGGGTGATGTAGAGCATCACGACGGCGAATCCGGCGGCGGCTCCCAGATAGTGGTTCCAGCCGAGGAAGGCATGGAACGCGGTGCCCGTGGCGAACACCTGGGCACCTGCGTAGATGGGGACGAACACGACCAACGCCCCAGCGGCGATCAGGCGCAGTCCGTGCCCCGACTCGCGCAGCCTGGATTCCAGGTAGTCGGGCACCGTGATCGAGTCGTACCGATCGGTCAGGCGCTTGAAGCGGTGCGCCATGAACAGCCAGGCTCCGCCCACGCCGATCATCTCGCCGAAGACCACCCAGAAGGCCTTCACCCCGACCGCATAGCCCATCCCGGTCAGGCCGAGCAGCAGCCACGCGCTCTCGCCGGTCGCGCGCGCGCTGAAGGCCACGTTGAAGAAGCCGAGCTTCTTACCCGCCGCGAAGTAGTCGCGGATGTCCGTGACCTTGCGCGACGCCGCCACGCCGATCCCCAGCAGGATCGCCACGTAGAGGCCGATGGCCAGGAGCTTCATGATAGATGCGTGGTCCATAGGTCTTGGGGGTGGGTTCCGCTCGTCGCTGAGCGCGGGGCCAAGGGCAGCCTAACGGGCGAACCGGCCCGACGCACGGGATGCTTCGAACCTCCGGTCCATGCACGTTTCAACGGTGTTCGGACAAGTCGCAGGTGGGAGCGAACATCCGCCAGAACGGGGATAGGATGTCGCGCGCTCGACCCTCTCCGTCCGCATCCGATGTACCGCACGCCCGCGAATCTCTTCGTCGTTCTGATCATCACCTCCCTCGTGGGATGCGTGTCCAGGCCCGCACCTCCGTTGCTCTCGCCCGAACTCGTGACGCGGGTCACCTACTACGCGGGGGATCCGATCGGCGGCCTCGCGAGCCAGGACGTCACCCAACAGCTCAGCCTGCACGCCGAGGACGCGATTCCGATCACGGCGCGCTTCTATCTGCTGACGGACATGCCGGGAGTTCGCTTCGATCCCCTGATGGATCACGCGCGCCTCATCATCGGCGACGACGGCACCGATCCGCTGCAGCCGCAGTCCCCCATGATGGCGAACGCGCGTCTGGCGTTGGGCGCGGACGCCGAGGCGTTGGCGGCCAGCATCCCCAGCCGCGCCGCGTCGAGTGCCGTTCTGTGCACGCGCTGCGATGGGCTGGCCTTGCCCGGATTGACGACCTCGATCGCCGTCGCGCATCTCGTACCGATCACCTTGGCCGGCCATCGACAGGCCGAGCGACACGTCACGATCGAGCTGTGGCGGGAGCCCAAGCTGGAAGGGACGAGCGGCGACCGTTTGGAAGTGGCGCTGATCGTGTCGGACGTCGTGGACCGATTGTACGACTCGGGCGAGGTCGATCCGTCGGTCGCGCCCGTGCCGCGCACCGAGAAGATCGTGCTCGACGCCGTGCTCGAGGGCGCCGGTCAACACATGGCTCTGTTCGCTCCGGCGCGATTCGACCCAACGGGACGCCTGGCCTACCTCCTGGTGCTCGAACAGGGCGCTGGGCCCGTCGACGCGAACCGTGCCAGTGACATCGAGAACGAACTGGCGCACGTGCGCGACCAGATCGACACGGCCCACGAACGAGGCCAGGATCGTCGGCGCCCGCTGGTCGAGTCCGACCTGCTGCGCCTGCGCCGATTGCAGGCCGTGGATGCGCTCCAAGATCCCGACCATGCACGCGAAGCTCTGGTCGTCCTGGCGGGCGATGCCCCCATCGCATCCGGCATGGCTCTGATGGCGGACGATGCGGCGATCGCTGCGTGGTCCACCGCGCTCGTGCAAGACGCCACGTCGATGCGCGAACGGGCGGACGACGGCGAGGCCTTGGCGTGGAGCCTGGAACGGTCCGCTTTGGCCCTGCTCCAGCGCGACCTGGCGCGGGGTGAGTTGCCCCCGGAGTTCACGGCGCTGCTGTTGCGCTGGACCGGTGACGTGGGGCGCGCACCCGGCGTCCTCGAAGCCTCCATCGCCCGCGCGCGGAACCTGCGCGAGTTCCAGGACACGATCTTGAACGAGAACCGCATCGCGCTCGAAGCCCCGGATCCCGCGGCGCGTGTGCGTGCGTTCGACTGGTTGACCATGAACGGTTTCGAAGTGACCGGTTTCGACCCGCTCGACGATCGCCGCGCGCGACGTCAGGCGTTGCGGGCTTGGGAGGATCAACAGGTGCTGGCGACCGATGCTGGTCCAGCGGAACGGTCCCCGCAGGCGGGATCCTCGAATGGAGCGGACGGGCGATGAGTTCCAAGCAAGTGAAAACGGATCCCGAGGTCGACGCAGTGCAACCGGTACGCAAACGGCGCTGGACACGGCGATTCGTGTGGCTCCTGGGATTGGCCGTCGTCGGCCGGGTCGCTCTGGGTTTCGCGGCTGGACCGATGCTGCGCTCGGTCGCGGCGGGCTACGGCATCGAACTCGAGTACGAGCGGTTCGACCTCGAACTGCTGGAAGGGCGCGTGGAGTTCTGGAACTTGCGCGCGGACGTGCGCGCCGAGGACGGTGCGACGCAACCTTGGGTGCAGGTTCAGACACTGGCCCTCGACGTGGACACGACGGCGCTCCTGACCGGCCACGTGCGCGCCCGGCGCGTCGAGCTCGATGGCGCCCAAGTGGAACTCCGTCGCGATGCGGAAGGCGCGTGGAACTTCGATCCGGTGCTGGCGCGCTTCGCCCCCGCCGTCGACGCGGAACCTGACGTCACCGCGGCCGATCCGTACGAGCCGCACCGCCTGTCGCTCGAACCGCCGATCGAGATCGTCGCGGC
>JAJDEX010000149.1 GCA_029259575.1 Planctomycetota bacterium
CGATTTCGAGCGCCGGCCACGAGAACAACGCGGTCCTCGGCACGCTGCTGCGCACGAACGATCCGGCCCTGCTGCACTATCGCTCCGGCGCGCTGATGATGTCGCGCCAACGTCAGTTGCCCGGCGCCACGCCCTTGTGGGACACGCTGCTGTCGTTCTGCGCGTCGTCCGAGGACCCGGTCAGCGGTGGTCGTCACAAGGTCTGGGGCAGCGCCGAGGCCTGGGTCCCGCCGCAGACCAGCACCATCGCCAGCCACCTGCCCAAGGCCGTCGGTCTGGCGTTCGCGCTGGGTCGTGCGCGCAAGCTCGAGGTCCTGGCCGGCACCGACTTCGCGGATCACCCGCCCGGGGACGCCATCGTGCTGTGCTCGTTCGGCGATGCTTCGGCCAACCATGCCACCGCGTTGACCGCCATCAACGCCGCGCGCTACGCGAAGCGCAAGGACAACCCGACGCCGATCCTGTTCCTGTGCGAGGACAACCAGCGCGGCATCTCGGTCGCCACGCCACGCCGCTGGATCCAGGACAGCTTCTCGAACCTGACCGAACTGAACTTCTTCGAGGCCAAGGGCGACCTGGACGAGGTGTACGACCAGTGCGCGCTCGCCGTCCAGACCTGCCGCGTCACGCACAGCCCCGTGTTCCTGCGCTTGAGCACCGTGCGCCTCTGGGGCCACGCTGGCTCGGACGTCGAGACGTCCTATCGCACGCTGGACGAGATCGCGGCGACCGAAGCCAAGGACCCGATCCTGCGCAACGCGCGGCGCCTGATCGAGACGGGCGCGGCGACACCTGAACAACTGCGCGCTCTGATCGCCGACACGCGCGAACGCGTTGCGGAAGCCGAAGCCCATGCGGCGGCGCGTCCGCGTCTGGTGGCGATCGAGGACATCGTGGAGCCGTTGGCGCCCGACGAGCCCGAACTCTGGCGCGTCATCGCGACCGAGGCGATCTCCGATGACGTGCGACGCGACGTTTTCGGCAGGCGCTTGCCCGAGGAAGAGACTTCGGCCACACGCCGCACGCTGGGCGCGCACATCAACCACGCTCTGCACGACGGGATGATCCAGCACCCCGAGATGCTGCTGTTCGGCGAGGACGTCGGGCGCAAGGGCGGCGTGTACGGCATCACCAAGGACCTGCAGTCCAACTTCGGCCAAGCGCGCTGTTTCGACACCTTGCTGGACGAAACGACGATTCTGGGGATCGCCCAAGGCGCGGCGCACGTCGGTCTGCTGCCGGTGCCCGAGATCCAGTACCTGGCCTACCTGCACAACGCGATCGATCAACTGCGCGGCGAAGCCTGCTCGTTGCAGTTCTTCTCGAACGGACAGTTCGAGAACCCGATGGTCGTGCGCATCGCCGGCCTCGGCTACCAGAAGGGCTTCGGCGGGCACTTCCACAACGACAACTCGCTCGGCGCGCTGCGCGAGATCCCCGGGCTGGCCATCGCGTGCCCCGCGCGCGGTGACGATGCGGCGCGCATGTTGCGCGGTGCGCTGGCGATGGCCTCGACCTCGGGCCGCGTCGTCGTGATGCTCGAACCGATCGCGCTGTACCACACGCGCGACCTGCACGAGGACGGCGACGGTTTGTGGCTCTCGGACTATCCGGTGCCGAACGGCGACACGGATTCCGTGCTGTTGCCCGGTGACGTCGGCGTCCATCACCCCGATCACACCGACCTGTTGATCGTGTCGTACGCGAACGGTCTGTGGATGTCGCTGCGCGCGGCCAAGCAGCTCGAGGACCAGCACGGCTTGAAGTGCCGCGTGATCGACGCCCGCTGGTTGGCGCCGCTGCCGCACGCCGCGATCCGCCAGCACGCCGCCGACTGCGACGCCGTTCTGGTCGTCGACGAATGCCGCGCGACCGGCGCAGGCATCGCGGACGCCGTCGTCGCGAACCTGGCCGAGGACGGCTTCGGCAAGCCGCTGCGCTCCGTGCGCAGCGCCGACACGTACATCCCGCTCGGCGCCGCCGCGAACCTGGCGCTGATCCAAGAGCACGACATCGTGCGCGCCGCGCTGGAGGTGCCGCGATGAGCCGTATCGCACTCGTTCTGCCCGGCCGCGGCAGCTACACCGAAGCCGCGATGGGTTCGTTGACGCCCGATCACCCGTACGTGATCGCGGCCGAGGCCTACCGCGCCGAGTTGGGCCTCGAGCCGCTCCTGGCGCTGGACCAGGCGGACAAGTTCGCCCCCGCGCGGCACCTGCGGCCCGCGCACGTGTCCGTGTTGATCTACGTCGCGACGATGTTGCACGTCGAGCGCGCGTTCCAGCAGCACGACGTCACGTGCGTGCTCGGCAACTCGATGGGTTGGTACACGTCGCTCGCCGCCGCCGGCTCGCTCTCGTTCGAAGAGGGCCTGCGCCTGGTGCAACGCATGGCGATGTTGCAGGAAGCGCACGGATCGGACGGCGGCCAGGTCATCTATCCGATCGTCGGCGACGACTGGTTGCCGATCGCCGAGCGCGAGGACGCCGTCCTGGCGTTGGTGGGGGAGGAGGACGCACACATCTTCCCGTCGATCGATCTGGGCGGCTACGTGGTCCTCGCTGGGACACGCGAAGGATTGGCGCGCGCGCGCGACGTGCTGCCGCCAGTCCAGCAAGGAGCGGTGACCTATCCGTTCCGTCTCGCCCAGCACGGCCCGTACCACACGCACCTCGTCGCGGACACCAGCACCGCGGCGTTCCAGACGTTGGACGACCTGGAGTTCCGCGTACCGCACACGACGTTGATCGACGGCATGGGGCGCCGCCACACGCCTTGGTCGGCGGACACCAATGTGCTCAAGAACTACACGTTGGGCGCCCAGGTCACCGACCCGTACGAGTTCACGTCGTCGGTCGCGATCGCGTTGGTCGAACACGCGCCGGAGCGCATCGTCCACACCGGGCCGGGCAACACGTTGGGTGGCGTGATCGGCCAGATCTGCGTCGACCTCGGTTGGCGCGGGATGCAGTCGCGCGACGACTTCGCGGCGATTCAGGCTTCGGACGATCCCGTGTTGGTCTCGATGGGTCTCTGAGCGGGTCGTTCGTGGCCGAGAGCGTGCGCGGATTGCGACGCGCCCGAACCGTGCTCTCCTGGCTCCTGGGGGCCTCGAACCAGGGTTTCCTTGTGATCCGAGGAAGGACCGTCTCCACTGTTCGTATGGCCGACATGCAGCGCGCTCCCCTCGTATCCACGGAACCCAGCGGCGACGCGTCCTCGGGTCCGCGGCTCTCCGCGCCGGTCTGCATCTTGACCGGGTTGGCCGGATGGATCTTCGGGATGACACCGTTCGGCAGCGCGTTGCTCGGCTATCGGTCGAACTCCGACCTGCGCGACATCGTCAACCACCAGTCGACGTTCGCATCGTTCATGGGCATCTGCCTCGTGCTGGTCGTGGTCGGTGCGTTGATGACGGCGCTGGTTCCGTCGATCGGGCTGCGCCCTCGCACCGATCCGGATTGGAAGCAGTTCTATCGCGAGCGCAATCGTGCGGCGGGGCTGCTGCTCCTGTCTGGCGTGCCGTTGATCCTGGCGGGGATGCTGGCGCTGGTCATGTTGGTCCTGACCAAGGCTGGCTTGTTCGGTTCCGAGCTCACCGCTTGGAGCAGCACCGACGGCGTCAGCATGGGCGCAGCGGTCGGCTTCGTGCTGATCGGCCTGTTGACCATGTACAAGGCCTGGGTGTTGATGAAGCTCGTCCCGTGGGAGCGTCATGCGGCGGAGCCGTTGCCGATGGATCCCGGTTCGACCACGCCCGTCGGTTCTCCGGCACGCACGAGTTGAGCGAAGTCTAGGTCGCCCTGCGAGTCGGGGTTCCCTTTGCTCCGAGCCTGTAGGCAAAGGCATGCAGTGTGAAGGTCATGGCGGCGCACACGAGTGCGACCTGCAATCCGAGAGGATGATCCACGGAGTCGACGGCCCACCATGCTCCGACCGTTCCTCCGTCGGCCAGCATGCTGTCGAGGCTGCTCAAGGACCTTGGAAGGAAGGCGATCCACCCGAAGACGCTCATCGTCACGCCGGATGCTGCAACGAAACGGAGCCGGAATGGTGAAAGGAGCCCCGAGGCCGGGTCGCTCGTTCGATGAGTAGCAAGGACTCGCCCGCTCATCAGGACTGCACCGACGGTCAGGAGAATCATGGCGACTGTGAGGGTCGTCTTGACGCCACCTGCTTTGAGCGCATCGAGGATGTTCTCGTGGACGCCCTGAGTAGGGAAAGGAACGTAGACCATCAGGAATCCGGCCCATCCGGAGCTGTACAAGGTCAGTCCGACGCGACTGATGCCATCAGCTGAGTTCGTTTCCGTTCCCGGATCTTGTACGCGCTGGCCCGCCTGCATACCCCTACGGTACACAGGGAGCGGGATCCCAGCCAATTCGAGCTCAGCAGGTACCGTCGATCAGTCCCAGGAGCGTTTCGGTGACCGGTGTCGTGCCACCCGGTGCCTCTTCCAGGAACGCGCGTGCTTCGCTCAACGGGAACCAGCGGACCTCGGAGTACTCTTCGGTCTTTAGTGCGGCGTGCTTCGCGCGAACTGCGCCGAAGTCGAGTTCGGTCGTCAGTTCGAACGCGAGTTCGGAGACACCGTCGCGCCCGTCGTGGATGAGGCCGAGCGATCGCATGCCGGTGATGTCGGCGGGATCGAGACCGACCTCTTCACCCAACTCGTCGAGCAACTGCGCGCGCGCATCGACGTGTCCATCGTCCATCCGATTCGTGTCGTCGAGGCCACCGGACGGCACGGATTCCCAACGTCCGGCGTCGAGCTCGGAGGCCTGATCGCGGCGCCCCAACACGACCCCGTTCCCGACGCGTAGGATCCCGGCGACACCGACGGGCGTGATGTTCAACTGCGCGCGCAGTTCCGGGTCGCGCCGCTGGGCCACGAAGTAGCGGTAAGGGACGTACGCACCGCGAAACATGGCTCCATCACGCACGTGCAGGTCGAACAACGGTGCATCGAAGAGCGCATCGCCACGCGCTGCCTTTTCAGCAGTCCAGATCGCATCGATCCGAGCAAGCACCCGTGGATCCGGGACCACGGGCTCGCCCGTATCCAGAACCACCGGCTCTCCCGCAAGGTCTACGACATCGACAACACTCATGAGCGGGCCGATTGTGTCAGGTCTCACTGCTCGCTGCCCGACGAGACTGGAAGATCGCGGCCGGGTTCGATCGTGAGAGGAACGCAGCCGAACCCGATCGACTTCGCCCGACACACCACGGGTGTCCGGGGAGCATCCTGAGATCCCATGCCCGCCCGCGGCGATCGGCGCTAGGATTGGAACGAAGCGCCATGCCCAACGCACCTCTAGAACTGACCCAGGACGAACACGGCCCCGTCCTGTGGCTCGCGCCCGACGACGTCGAGCCGCTGCGTGCGGCCTTGATCGAGTTGCAGGTGCCGTTCACCGAGGCGCCCGATGATGCTTGCTGCGTCGAGGGTTCGTGGGCGTCGATCCGCCCCGACATCGCGCGGCTCGAAGCGGTGGGTGGGCTGCCTGCGTTGCAGGCGAAGTTGGGTTCGTAACGGATCCAGGCTAGAGCCAGACGTCCGATTCGGTCGTCTTGGCGTCGTCCGCCAGGTTGCCGGTGTTGCGCACGCCCGCCGGTTCGATCAGCGCGATGCGCGCGCCCTCAGCGGATCGTGGCCGGTGCTCGAGTCCCTTCGGAACGACGCACAACTCGCCGGGCCCGATCGTGCGCGTGCCGTCCGGGAAGTCGAGCAGGACCTCGCCCTCCAGGATCAGGAACGCCTCGTCCGTGTCGTCGTGGTGATGCCACGGAAACTCGCCAAGGACGTAGGCGACTTTGAAGTGCACGTCGTTCAACGCGGCGACGACGCGCGGTTGCCAAGGTTCATTCAACTGGCGGGACGCCGCGGCGAGGTTCACGACCGGAGGGAGATTCGTCATCCGAGCATGCTACCCAGACCCGGCAAGAGAAAAGGGCGCCAGGCTTGAAGCCGGGCGCCCTCCTGGAAGTTGCGCAGGACTAGGCCCCCCGGGGCAGGCACGCGCAGCTTTCACATCCGCGGCGTAGGGACGCGGATCCCATTCCTCGGCAACGCCCAACCTCGGCTGGAGACGTTTCCAGTTCGTCACCGCAGACCTGGGAACGGGCGCATCCCCGTCGCTGGGGCCCCTTCCCGCCCGTGGACTCAGAGCTTGCCGGCGTTCTTCAACGCCAGGTACTCGTTCGCCAGTGCGACGGGCAAGTCTTCGGCGCGCAGGTCGAGGGCCGACACGCTGCGGCCACGCAGGCTCGCGATGCTCTCGGCGCGCGACTCCAGATAGAGCGCGCTGGAGCCCGCTAGGATCGCATCGTCGAGCGTCTTCACCGGATTCGTCAAGTGCTCCTCGATGACCGGCTCGCGCAGGCTGGCGACGACCACCAGGTGACGGCGCCGCAACGTCTGCACGGCCAGGTTCAGCTCCTGGTCGTCCTCGTCCCGCAGGTTGGTGATCAGCAGCACCATGGCGCGCCGCTTCTGGCGGGTCAGCACGCGCGTCGCTGCCTCTTCGTAGTCCGAGGGAGCTTCGGTCGCGTGCAGGTCGTGCAAGTGCTGCAACACCTTGGGCATCGCCCCGCGTCCACGCATCGCTGGCAGCCACTTGTCCGTGCCCGAGAACGTCATCACGCCGACCGCGTCCCCCTGGTCCAGAGCGACATAGGTCAACAGCAACGACGCGTTCAGCGCGTGGTCGAAGAACGTGATCTCGCCGTCCTCGGACCGCATGCGTCGTCCGCAGTCGAGCAGGATCAGGATCTGCTGATCGCGCTCCTCCTGGTACTCGCGGCTGATCAACTTGCGTTGCCGTGAGGTGGCCTTCCAGTCGACCTGGGTCAGCAGATCGCCGTCGCGGTATTCGCGCAGTTGATGGAAGCTCTTGCCCATGCCGTGCCGCGTCCGACGTTTGATGCCCATCTGCTCCAAACGGTTCTGGACCGCCAGCAGGCTGAACCGCACGACCGGGGCGAAGTTCGGGAAGACGCGCGCGTCGTGGGGCAGGGCGAGCATGCGTACGAAGCACCACAGGCCCAGCGGTGAGCGGTGCAGGACGTGGACATCCCCGAACGCGACCTCGCCGCGGCGGCGCATCTGGATCCGATAGATCAGGTCCACCCAACCCTCGTCGGGCACGGTGACGAAGGCGGGCTGGCCCTCGACCTCGGACGTGGACGGCGTGCCGTCGAACAGCCACAGCTTGCGCGACCTCCCGCCGTCCGCGCGCACGCGCAACGTGATCTCGGTCCACACGCCCTGCGCGTACGTATCCGGCGCGTCCCGTTCGACGACGACGGGGCGACGCCAGCCGGGCAGCAGCAACTCGATCAGCGCCAGGACACCCACGATCCCACCGAAGGCCATGCCCACGGTGCTCAGGCTGGGGACGAAGGCCGTCACCAGTCCCAGTCCCAGCCAGACGATGGCCAGGTGGATGAGGGGGGCGCCCGGTCTCAACGGCGCGGAGCCTCCACGCCGGCCAGGATCGACTCGAGCGCCTCGTCGGCCGAGCGACCTTCGAGTTGCAGTTCGGGTGCCGGGGCGACGCGATGGCGCAAGCACGGCAAGGCCATGCGCTTGACGTCGTCGGGTTCGACGTAGGCACGACCTTCGAGCAGCGCGAGGGCGCGGGCGGCGCGCACCAACGCGATCGCACCGCGCGGACCGGAGCCGAGCGACAGTCCACGCGATTCGCGGGTCGCGCGCACGATGCGCACCGCATAGCTGGCGACGCTCTCCTCGACGCGCACGAGGCTGACCGACTTCTGGGCGCGGACGAGGTCCTCGGGCGTCACGACCTGGCGCAGGTCGTCCAAGCGGAACCCCGATCCGGCGCGGTCCTCGATGACGTGTTGCACGATCGCCAGTTCACCGGCTTCGTCGGGCGGGTTGATGATGACCTTGAACAGGAAACGATCGAGCTGCGCCTCGGGCAGCGGGTACGTGCCCTCCTGTTCGATCGGGTTCTGCGTGGCGAAGACGACGAACGGCGGTTCGAGCTGGGTCGACTCACCCTCGATCGTGATTTGCCCCTCCTGCATGACCTCGAGCAGCGACGACTGCGTCTTGGCCGGTGCGCGGTTGATCTCGTCGGCCAGCAGCAGTTGCGTGAACGCCGGGCCCTTGCGCAGGTGGAAACGCCCCGATTCCATGTCGTACATCACGTGCCCGGTGACGTCCGACGGCATCAGGTCGGGGGTGAACTGGATCCGCGCGAACTTGCAGCCGGTCACGCGGCCGAGCGCCAGCACCAGCAGCGTCTTGCCCATGCCGGGGACGCCCTCGAGCAGAACGTGACCCGAAGCCAGCACGGCGACGAGCGCCTGGTCGATGATCTCCTGCTGGCCGAGCAAGGCCTTGGCGATCTCGGAGCGCACGGAACTCATGCGCTTCGCGGTCTCACCCAGCTCGTCCAGATAGGGACTCGCGTCGGCTCCCGGTGAGGCTCCGTGATCCGCCGCGGCGGGCTGCTCGGGGAGCGCTTCGGCGTTCGATTCGTTCGGAAGTTCGTCGTTCATGTCGATGGGGGGCACGGGTCCGCGGGAATCGCGAACGCGGTGGTTCTAGAGGCTGGCGTTCAGGTGCTGGAGGTCGGCGATCGAACGCAGGTAGGCGGAGGCGTCGGCCTCGTCGCTGAGCAAGGCCTTGTGGATGCGGTCGGAGTCCAGGCCGGACCGTTCGGACAGGGACGCGACCAGGCTGGCGTCGTCCTGGGTCGCCGCGAAGGGCAACGCCCGTTCGGCGCGCCGGATCACCAGGCCCCGGAAGGCGCCCAGCAGCGAGGCGGATCGTCTGCGGCGCCAGAGGAAGCGGCCGCTGGCGGTCACGTGTTCGTGGAAGGCGCGATGGACGGGCGGGGGTTCCTCGAGCAGCGGACCGAACCGTCGCCACGAGCGCCACAGATAGAGCGTGAGCAGCGCGGCCCCGGCCAGCATCGCGGCGCCGAAGTGTTCGAGCAGCATCGACCACAGCGTGGGGGTGCTGTTGCGGACGAACGTGATCGTATCGGTCTGGTGCTCCCCGTCGATCAGGTGCCAGAAGAACTCGGCGTGGTCGTGCGAGTCCTTGGCGAACTGTTCGTTCGTCAAGAACGCGCCGCTGCTGAGCAGGGTCACGAGACCGTCGCCGTACGGGAACCGCAGCAGGTTCGCGCCGTCCACGTCCTCGATGACCAGATCGAGCGCTTCGCCGCGCGTGTCGACCATCCCGGGCACCCGTGGGAAGAAGACGCCCAGGTCGTCGCCGTCGACCTCGATCGTACCGCCGTCGACATAGACGTCGCCGATCTCGACCCCGAGCTCGGCCAGGATCGGCTGGCGTCCCAAGAACCCTGCCATCGCGGCCGTCTTGTCGTCGTCGATGTCGTCGTCGTCGAACTCCCAGAACGAGGACTTGAACTCGTCGTACCCGAAGACGCACATCACGAGGTGCCCGCCGCTGTCGACCCAGTCCAGCACGTCGGCCGTTTCCGCGGACGGCGAAGCCCATTCCGAGGCTGCCGCGACGATGGTCGAGCGCTCGGCGATCTCGAGCGGCCACTTCCGGACGTTGGACGACTCGAGGCCCATCGCGGCGGACCACATGTCGACCATCAGCAGCGGGTTGGTGCGCGCCTCGCCGGACAGGCCGACCTCGACCTCCTCCTCTTCGTACGGACCGCAAGCGACGAGCAGCGACAGCGCGCCGAGGCCAACGAGAATCGAGCGTCTCATGCGTTCCCCATGGCGGGCTCGGTGTTCGCGGCGGTGTGCAGCGGATCGAAGTGCATCGCCCACTTCGAGATCAGCAGCTCGGCCTCGCTGGACCTCGGGAGCAGCCGTCCGTACGCGCAGCGTTGCCAGGCGGTCGTCAACTGCTCGAAGTACTGAAAGCGGGTCGGTTCGAGGTTGTTCTCGACGCGGCGCACGCAATCGCGCTCGGTGTCGCTCTCTTCGATGTACAGCTCGTCCTGGTCGATCAAGTGCGTGATCGCGCCGCGGTACAGGAGCGACAGACAGCCGCGCGCATCCCCCGCGCGCCAGAGCGCCAGGGCCTCGCCGGGAAGATCGTCCGGGAGCGACTCGGGCGTGACGTCCAGCCCGAACACGGTGGTCGGCTTCACCCGCTGTTGCAGCTCGAGCCGTCGGTTCGCCACGGCCTTGAGGATCGCGAACAGGATGACCAGGACGAGCACCGCGATCCCGATCCAGACGAGGATCTCCAGGAAGGCCGCGAAACCACCCACGGCCACGCTGTCCGGAGCCGAACCCTGTTGTTGCGAACTGCACGACCAGGAGGAGTCGCGCGAACGTGACTTCCTGACCTTGCGCATCTCGGTCGTGTCGAACTCGGGCCGGGCGGCGATCTCCTCGACCGTCGCCCGCGGGCCCAGTTCCTGGTCCGGTCTCAGGCCCAAGGTCTGATCCTGAACCGGGGCGGTGACGTGCGCTTGCACGTCGGTCGCCGTGCCGAGCGCAAGCAAGCAGGCCAGCAGCATCCCGCCCGCGATGCGCCCCGCATCGGCCGTCAGCGCCCTGGCACGACGCCCGAGTCCCTCGAACGCGAACTGCACGTCCCAGCCCTCGAGGAAGCTGCGGTGGTTGATGTACAGCCCGAACCCGCCCGCGACGAACACCGGTTCGACCCAGCTGATCGCCAGGAAGTAGGCGACGAACAAGGTGCGCAAGAGGACGAGTACGGCTCCGTCCGGCATGCGGCCCGCGAAGGACTCGGACCAGGGCATGACATCGCCCGGCAGCACGAGGCTGATCATGGCCAGGCAGCTGAGGGTCAAGCAGACCTCCAGCATCATGCAGGCCAAGGTCAAGTTGGCGCCCGAACGCCCCGAGCGACCTTGCATCAGGATGCGCAGCCGTTTGGTCAGCGCAATGCCGCGGCTGCCCTCGAGCTGGCGCACGGGCAACACGACGCTGCGCGAGAACGAGAACCGTCGCAGCGTCAGCGACCCGATCAGTCCTCGGTGGATGTAGAGGCCGCGCAGGTGGGACAGCACGGTCATCAGCTGCACGTCGCCGCCGAACAGCTTGCGGCTGATCACGAACAACGCGACGCGATCGAAGACGGGTTTGAGCCACCACAGAACGAACAGCGCCCAGCCGGGATGCTGCCAGCCCGCGGCGAGGATGGCTGCGACGGGGATCCCGACGGCGACGAGCCAGGCGCGCAGGATCGGCCAGCGCCATCCGGCTGCCATCGCGAAGCCCAGGTCGACGGCCTCCCACGGTGTGCGCGGGCGGATCTCGGCGCCGATGTCGTCAACGTTCACGGCGGCCTCCGCGGCGGAAGTCGATTCGGCGCAGATCGCGGCCGCCCAGTAGCAGCCACAGCGCGACAACGATCCACAACCCCGTTCCGACCTGGAACTTGATGCTGGAGTCGATCGGGCTGGCGGACCAGAAGCCTTCGATGAACGCGGCGACGAGCGTCATGAACGCGGCGCCGAACAGCAGTCGCGCGCCCTCGTGGCCTCGCACCTTCAGCGCGTGGATGCGCGTGTACCGCCCCGGTTTCAGCAGCGCCAGGCCGACCTTCATGCCGCCCATCGCCGCGATGACGATCGCGGTCAGCTCGAACGATCCGTGACCGGCGACGAACGTGTAGAAGTTGTGCTCGTGACCCGCGTGGTGGATGTAGCCGAATGCAGCGCCCAGGTAGATGCCGTTGTAGACCGTGTAGAACAGCGTTCCCAGGCAGAACAGGACGCCTCCGCCGAAGACCTGGAAGTCGATCCCGATGTTGTTCTGCACGTAATGGCCGAACATCGCGATGTTCTCGGACGCCGTGCGATGCACCGGACGATCCGAGCCCCACGTGTCGTCGAGCGAGGCCATCATCTCGGGACTGAGCGTCGCGTAGATCCATTCCGGCGCATAGAGGCCGGCGAACATCATCGTCAGGAACGGGATGAAGAACAGGCCGGCGCAGAACCAGAACAGGCCCGAGTTCTGGCGCACCTCGCGCGGGAACTCGGAAAGCACGAACGCCACCATGCGCTTCACGGCGCCTTGCCGACCGCTGTACAGCGCGTGGTGGCCTTCCAGCGCCATGTGATTCAATCGCTCGACGGTGCGCGCGGGGTACAGGCGGTGACGCGCGAGCGCCAGGTCCTGGCAGACCCGGCGATAGGCGGACGGGATGTCCTGGTCGTCGATCCGAGGCGGCGACTTGGCCACGTCCCCCGCGGCATGTTCGTCCATGCTGCGCACGGCGTCGCGCGCACGTGTCTTGGACTTCGGTCGCTTGGCACGGCCGGAGAGCCGACCGAGCGCATGTTCGAACGCGGCCCAGCGAGGTACGCGGCGTCGCTCGAAGACAGCGCGGCTCATCGTTGGTCCTCCAGGTGCGCGACCAGGCTGAGCGCGCGGTCGAGGCCACGCTTGCCCGTGAACCCGGTGATCGGCTCCAGCTGGTCGGTGAGCTCGATCTGGCGTTCGATCGTCCACGTCGGGCGGCGTTCCGCGAAGTCCAGCAAGGCGCGCCGTTCGGTGGCGAGCAGCGGGATGGGCGGCGACCAGGGCTCGACCCCGGACTGCGTCACGCGCGGGCGCGGCTTGCGTTCGTGATAGACGACCAACGTGCCACCGACGCGATCACCCAGCCGTTGTCCGCGCGCGTCGAGCATGATCATCACCAGCCCGAGCCCGTACGTGGGGACCGGCAACATCCAGAACTTGGCGCTGAACAGGATCGCCATCGAGGGCATCTGGTCGGCGACGCGCAGGAGGTTCCGGGCCACCGACGCGCTCCAACCCACGGGCGTGCCATCCGTATGGACGACGCGCAGTCCCATCGAGTGCTTGCCCGGCGTGCCGCCGTTCCACAGCACCTCGCACAACACGTGATACAGCCAGAACACGACGAAGACCGCGATGGCCTGGATCGCCTCGCCGATCCCGGAGATCGACAGGATGCCCGCGACGATGCCGACCAGCATCAAGGCTGCGATGCGGATCAGGAAGTCGATCAACCACGCTAGCGCGCGCGGTGCAGCCCCGGCGACCCGGAGGTCCAGCAGGACGCCCTCCGGAGTCTCGAACTTGCGGAGGGTATCGATCCGTGTCGCGCTCATCTCGGGCCGTATGTTCGCGGATCGGAGGCCCTTGCGGGAGGCTGGAATGGGCGAATTCGGGCCGATGCACACGATTGACCGAAACGAAATCGCCCTGCGCACCGTGATTCGGTGCGCGGGGCGAATCGGACGCAGAACGGCGGAGGCTATTCTGCCGGATCAGGGGACTCTCGCCTGGTGCGGCGTTTTCTCTCGCGCCGTTTCCTAGGT
>JAJDEX010000150.1 GCA_029259575.1 Planctomycetota bacterium
TTCACCTAGCGCCTCGACCACGTCCGCGAAACGCGCGCCGACGATCAACTCGCGGTCGAGTTTGGCGAGGTAGCTGCGATGGTTCGTGTACGACAGCGAAACGACCGTCAGCGCCACGGCGACCAGGATCAGCAGAATCCCGCGACGACGATTCCGCATGCCAGGATCTAGTACCCGAACAAACAGAGGCCGCGGACGTTGGTCGTCATGCCCTCTTCGAAGAACCCGTTCAGGCGGCGTTTGACCGACAGGTACTCGTTGCGGGTCGAGCTGTTCTTGACCTCGCCGGGGACCATCAGGAACAGGTAGTCCGCGGACGGGCACAGGTGGACCTTGCAGAGGTGGTGGAGGTCCAGGTTGTTGTTCGTGACGCGGCCGCGTGCGACCTCGAGCAGGATGCCCGACGACTCGAGCGGCTTGTAGTGGTCGGGGCGCAAGGCCAGGGAGGCATCCGCGAACAGGCCCTTCGCCTCGCTGGCGAACCCCAGGGACGTCGCGTAGCCCAGGAAAGCGTCCTGGATCCCCTCGCTGCTCTTCCCGGGCTTCTTCGCCTGACGGATCCGTTCCTGGACGTCCTTGGAGTTCAGGTGGTCGAGCAGTTGGACCGCGATCCTGGACACCTCGGACCACTCGGCGGATCCCTCGGCATCGGGCCGGACGCGCATGGTCAGTTCGACGGTCATGATGCGCGCCCTCCTTCGGAACGATTACTGATCACTCGAAATCTCGCCGTTCATCGCGAGGCCATAGGCCTGCGTGAGTTGCTCGACCGTCTTGTCGATCAGTTCGATCTCCTCGTCGGTCAGGTTGCCGACGGTCTTCTCGCGCAGCATGCGCAAGTCGTCCAGGACCATGCGCGCGCCGGGCAGGTTGATCTGCTTGGTCTGCGTCACCGGGTTCTCGAGCAGGCCGCAGGAGAGCAGTCCCTGGAACGAGAGGCGTGTGATGAAGAGGCGGAAGTCGCCGCCGGGGAGGGGGAGGTCCTCGGCGGTCAACGGTTCGTCGTCGGTCATGACTTGGATCCCTGCGGGCGAATGACGCCGGCGTCTTGCTTGGGTGTGGTGTTGCGGCGGGCGAGCGCCTGGGCGGCCGCGACGAAGCCGTGGAACACGGGGTGCGGCGTGAGCGGGCGGCTCTTGAACTCGGGGTGGAACTGGACGCCGATGAAGAAGGGGTGCTCGGGCAGTTCGACGATCTCGACCAGGTCGCGCTTCGGGTTGCGACCCGAGACCACCATGGGCGAGTCCTCGAACGCCTTGCGATAGGCGTTGTTGAACTCGAAGCGGTGACGATGACGTTCGCTGATCGCGTCCGCACGATACAGGTTGTGGGCGAGAGTGCCGGGCACGAGCTCGCAGTCGTACGCGCCGAGGCGCATCGTGCCACCTTTCTCGACACCTTCCTGATCGTCCATCAGCGCGATCACGGGGTGCTGCGTGTGGGGCGAGTGCTCGAGCGTGTGCGCGCCTTCCAGGTTCAGCACGTTGCGCGCGTACTCGATGACGGCGCATTGCATGCCGAGGCAGATGCCGAAGAACGGTACGCCGTTCTCGCGCGCCCAGCGGATCGCGGCGACCTTGCCTTCGAGGCCTCGTTCACCGAAGCCGCCGGGGATGAGCACGCCATGAACGCCTTCGAGCAGGCGCAGGCCCTCGTCGTGCACGTCCTCGGCGCGGATCTTGCGCAGCTTGACCGTGCAGCCGTTCGCGATGCCCGCGTGCGCGAGCGACTCGTAGATCGACTTGTACGCGTCGTGCAGTTCGATGTACTTGCCGACGACCGCGATTTCGACCTCTTCCTGGATCGCCTGGATGCGTTTCAGCATCGACAGCCAATCGACCAGGTCGGTGACGGGCTCGCAGTCGAGGCCGAGCGACTCAACGATGATGCGATCCAGCCCGCGGTGCACGAGATCGATCGGGACCTCGTAGATCGAGAAATCGACGTCCTGTTCCTCGATCACGTTCTCGGGGCGCACGTTGCAGAAGAGCGAGATCTTCTCGGCCATGCCCTCGGTCATCGGGTGCTCGGTGCGGCAGATCAGGATGTCCGGCTGGATGCCGATCTCGCGCAGCTTGCTGACCGATTGTTGCGTGGGTTTCGTCTTCAACTCGCCCGACGCGCGCAGGAACGGCAGCAACGTCAAGTGGATGAACAGGACCTCGCCGCGCGGCTTCTCGAGCGCGAACTGACGGCAGGCTTCCAGGAACGGCAGGCTCTCGATGTCGCCCGCGGTGCCGCCGATCTCGGTGATCAGCACGTCGACGTCGGGGTCCGAGATGCCGGCGGTGATGCCCGCCTTGATCTCGTCCGTGATGTGCGGGATGACCTGGACGGTCGCGCCCAGGTAGTCGCCGCGCCGCTCCTTGGCGATCACCGACGAGTAGATCTTGCCCGTCGTGTAGTTCGAGTGCTCGGTCAAGCGCGTCTTGGTGAAGCGCTCGTAGTGACCCAGGTCCAGGTCGGCCTCGGCGCCGTCGTCGGTGACGTACACCTCGCCGTGCTGGAACGGACTCATCGTGCCCGGGTCGACGTTGATGTACGGGTCGAGCTTCTGCATCGACACCTTGAGGCCGCGGCGCTCGAGGATCATGCCGATGGCGCCCGAGGTCAGGCCCTTGCCGAGGCTCGAGACGACGCCGCCGGTGACGATGATGTGCTTGGTCATTGGGATTCTCGTGTGCTGTGGCTTTCGCTGTGGGTGCGGGCCACGAAGGCCTCGTAGTCGGTGCGCGTGTCGATGCCGCGCGGTACGCGGCGTGCGGGCAGCACGCGCATGCGCTCGCCGGCCTCGAGCCAGCGCAGTTGTTCCAGGTTCTCGAGCGCCTCGATGCGTCCGACGCGGAGACCGCAGAAGCGCGCGAGCGCAGCCGGCCGGAAGGCGTAGACGCCGACGTGGCGGGTCATGGGGGACGCCCGGTCCGCACCCTCGCGCGCGTGCGCGGTGGACGGGATCGGGCTGCGCGAGAAGTACATGGCGTCGCCGCGCTCGTCGCGCACGACCTTGACCACGTTGGGGGAGTGGCGTTCGTCCTCGTCCTCGATCGGCGCGCACAGGGTTGCCGCGTGTACGTCAGGGTCGGCGAAGGCCGCGACCAGCGCTGCGAGATCGTCGGGCTCGACGTCCGGTTCGTCGGCCTGGACGTTGACCACGACGTCGTAGCTGGCATCCAAACCGCTCAAGGCCTCGTGGACGCGGTCGGTGCCGCTGGGGTGAGCGGGATCGGTCATCACGACCTCGATCCCGACCTCGGCGCCGGCGCGCGCGATCTCGTCGCTGTCCGTGGCGACCACGACGCGCTCGATCGCGGGACAACGCTGGACGTTGCGCGCGGAGTGCACGAACAGCGGCAAGCCCGTCTCCGCCAGCAGCATCTTGCGCGGCAACCGCGTCGACCCGAGGCGTGCCGGCAAGATCCCCACCGCGCGGAGCGCGTTGGCCGGAGTCGAGGCCCCGGTGGACGCGGCGCGCTGGGGGAGGTCGGTCATCTGGAGCCGCCGCTGCCGTACGGATCCTCGACGGCCTGCAGCGAGAACTGGGCGTTGTAGATCTCGGTGAAGGCGCTGCGCGCCTCCCAATAGCGCTTCTTCTCCTCGATCGTCGCCTGGACGTTCTTGCCGCCACCGACGTGACGCACGCTGTTGCCTTCCATGATCTCGAGGGCGGTCGAGAAGGAGACGCTGGTGTGACCGGCCGGACCCTTGATCATGAACCGCTTCTGGTCCAGGTCGTTCTCGATGTACTGCACGTAGGCGTCGAGCACGGCGTCCTCGTAGACCTTGGCCGTCGAGTCCTCGGGCTTGAGCCGCTGCGACTGGAACGCGGTCTTGCGCTCCTGGGGCGTGTCCCCCGCGATGCCCTGCTTGACCAACCAGGCGTCGTTGAGGATCACCAGGTCGAAGCCGCCACCGAAGTCGCGCATGGTCACCCGCATGGGCGGGATGTTGTCACGCACGCGCGACTTGCCCGTCGAGTTGCAGGACGTGGTTCCGACGCACAGGAGTGCGATGGAGACGATGCCCAGCGTGAGCAGGGCCTGGCGGCGAAGCAGTCCCGTGAGGAAGCCTCGGTGCAACGGAGTCGATGTCATCGTGTCGATCAGGGGGTGGATGCAATCCACGACTCGCCCAAATTGACAGAGGGGCGCGCCGCGCGTCCGGGAAGGAGGACCGCGCGGGGCCCACCGGGTGTCGCTTCCTGCAGTCGATGCACGAACGATCCGGCTCCGGACCTGCAGACTCTAGCGGCAGGTCTCTGGGGCCTCAACCCAAGACCCAAGTCCTCGCGGACGTCTCGGAAACGTGCCTCAGCGACCGTCCGCCGGGACGGGTCGGCCATCGTCCTCGAGCCGCGCATTCGTGGGAACGGGCAGCCAGAACCCACCGACGCGGGACAGCCCCTCGAGGCTCCAGCGCAGGCCGTCCGGCATCTCCCGAACCCCTTCGAGTTCCCCGGTGCGGATCGGCGTGTCAGAGCCCACCCGCGCGCGGTCCATCTTGGCCGCCACGAAGGGCGCGCCGTTCGCGTCCAACTGCACGTCGACGAAGTACGTCCAGAGATCGACGGGCATCAGGTCGCCGCGCCGGTAGTCGCCGCCCATCGGTCGGTACGGCTTGCCCGCTCCGAACGCTTCGGCCGCGGCCACGACCGGGAAGCCCTCGGTCACCAACGTGCCGCGCGTCCAGGTCGACGTGGGGTGCACGCCCCAACCGAGCGGCGCGTTGCGCTGGAACGAGTTCGTCTCGTCGTACGTCGTGATGCGCAGCACGCTGTTCCAGTCGCGGTCCAGCGAAACGGCGTCGCACCAGGTGTAGGTCGTGATCCAGCCCACTTCGGAGTCGGGCAGCGGTTCGTAACGGAAGCCGAGCCACGAGAGGCCCGCGCCGCGAGGCACGTGGACGAACGGAGCACGCTCGCCCAGGTCGTGCGCGCGCGCGAACGCGGTCGGATCCACGCCGTCCGCGCGGTCGTGCAGCAAGCGCTCGCCCGGTGCTCCCGTGCGCCGCCGCAGCACCAGGACCGGTCCGACCTCCTGGAAGTCGGCATGGTTCCAAAGCACGGTTTCGACCGCGAATTCGTTGCCCACGACCCGCATCAGGTCCACGTGCTCGGGGTGGGTCAGCACCGGCAGATGCGCGAAGAACCAGTCCTGTTGCAGCAGAACGAGCAGGTTCTCGCGGCGTTCGACGGGGGTCAGGGTAGACCAGCCGTCCAGTTGATGGGGGAGCTTGGTCAGCACGACGCCCGGAGCTTCGCGCAGGTAGACGGCCCAGTGATAGGCGCTGGCGACCCGAGTGGCCGGCGCTTCGTCGTGCTGCAGCGCGCGCCACGTGTTGACCCGCTCCATCGCTTCCCAGAACCCGACGTAGCGGCGCGAGTTGCGACCGAGCAGTCCGACGACACCCACGACCAGCCCCGCGGCGAGCAACAGGCCGACCAGCGCGCCGCGCCCCCGGTGTCGATCCGCGATCGTCGCGGCGCCCAGTCCGACCAAGCTGGCCATCACGGGCACGAGCGGGAGGTACAGGCGATGATCCTTGGACCCCTTGAGGATCGTCATCGCGAAGTACACGCCGATCACGATGACCAGCAAGCGTGCGCGTCCGCCCTTCTGCAGGAGCGCACGGAACGTGCCGACCGCCATCAGCAGCAGCAGCGGCACGACGATCATCTCGTGGAAGCTGCGCAGGTAGTAGAGGCGTCCCTTGTCGCCCTCGACCAGGCCCTCCCTGAGGACCGCACCGCCCGCGTCGGCGGCCTGGTCGTACAGGTCGTAGAACCACTTGCCGACGGTCTGTGCCGCCTGGCCCGTGGCCTCGAAGCCGTACTCCTGCAGGTACCCACCGGGGATCCAGAACAGGGCACCGAACTGCGGCCCGAAGTTGGCGCTGAAGTAGCGCCATGCCGAGTAGCCCCATTGTCCGTACGTGAGCTTGTCGACGACGATCTGGGCCAGCACGCAGAGGATCAATCCACCGGTGTACGCGCCCCACACCGAGCGACTCTTCCAGCGGTACCGCAGGAGCAGCACGAGGCCGACCGCGAACGCCACCATGATCGTCTTGTACGCGATCATCATCGCGAATCCGATCCACAGGCCGGCGCGGAACGCCGTGCGCGCCGTGCGGTTCTGGGCGAGCGACGTGAGCCCGAGCGCCACGCCCAGGGCGGCGGCGATCTCGGTCAACGGCGACACCGAGTACTGCAGGAACACGGGGTTCACCGCGACGGCGAAGCCCGCGATCAGGCCGGCCCTCGCGCTGTGCATGCGTGTGCCCATGCGAATCGTCGCGAGCACGAGGCCCAGGCCGAAGCCCATCTGCATCAGGCGCAAGATCGCGTAGACGAAGCGCTGGTCCTCGATGCCCAGCATGTCCGCCAACCAGATCGGCGGCGTCAGGATCAACGGGAACACGAACGAGCGGATCGCGTGACTGTCGACCACGTCGTGGCCACGGACCAAGGCGTGTGCGTTCTCGACGTACTCGATCGAATCCGCCAGCTGATAACCGCCCTGGCTCCACCACGACAGCGCCTGCAGCAGCACCGTCAACAGGAGCAACCCGCGGACGCGAGGATCGCGCCACGTCGGGACGGGGGCCTGGGGCTGCCCGACCTGGGACGACGCCCCACGGGGACCTCGCGTGGGGGTGGGGCCCGGAGTGGGGATCGCGCCGCTCATGCGCCTCCACCTTACGGCTTCCAGGCGTCCCTCCCCGGTCCCAGCTTCCTGCCAATCAGCCTGAGAAAACCTTTGACTCCCCCCTCCCAGATTTCGAGGCTGGTACGCGGAAGGACCAAGTGGTGACCCGCCCCGCACGGCGTGGTTCGATCTGGGCCGTCCATGGGACTCCGAGGCACCGCACATGCCGACGGGTTCGAGGCACAACACACACCGCACCAAGGGGCGCTCGAGTCGAGCGACCCACCATCCGTCCCCGGTTCGCCGGGGGCATCGCACGTAGGGAACGAGGCATGGGGAAAGTCGAGAAGTTCGTGGTCCTGGGCGTTCTGTCCTTGATCGTCGTGATCCTCGTCGTGTCGCAGAACAGCGACCCGACGAACGCGAGCGACCGTCAGGATCTGACCAACGAGGAGGAGCGTCTGAGCCCCTTCGATGTGGACGAAGACCTGGCCGACGTCGAGGACCCGCTCTGGAGCGATCCGGAGCCGGAGATTCCTCCGGGCAAGCTGCTCTACATGGGCCCCGGCGAAGGCGCGGACGTCGAGGTCGAGCATCACGTCGACCCCGCACCGGTCACTCCCTCTCCGGTCACGGGCGAGCCCCTCGGCAGCCTCGTCACGACCCAGCGCCTGAGCATGGGCGTCAATCCCGACCTGCGCTACTACGTCTGCCGCACCGGTGACACCTTCGAGTCGATCGCCGCGACGTACTACGGCGACGCCAGCTTCGCGCGCCTCCTGCGCCACCACAACGAGGGCACCACGCGTCTCGTGCGCGGCATGGAGGTCACCGTCCCCGTCGATGACGACGGACTCTCCGGCGGCACCGTCCACGTCGTCGCGAAGAACGAGAGCCTCTGGAAGATCGCGGCCAAGCACTACGGCGCGGGCCACCGCTGGAACGAGATCTTCGAAGCCAACCGGAACCAGTTGAAGTCCGCGGACGACCTGGCCGAGGGCATGAAGCTGCTCATCCCCTGATCGATCCCCGATCTCGAACGCAGCACGGCTGCCGATCCTCGCGGGTCGGCAGCCGTGCTGCATTTCAGGGCGCGCGGACCTGGCCGGTTCCCGAACGGCCATGTACCGCGAGGGGTGTTCCGACCGATCGCTGCGCGTGATCTCACGCGCGCCGGATGCAGGCGCGATGCGGGCGCGCAGGAGGTCGGGGTTAGCGCAGCCCGTAGCGGTCGAGCTTCTTGTACAGGTGCGAGCGCTGCATCCCGAGCTCTTCCGCCGTGCGCTTCACGTTGCCTTCGTTGCGCGCGAGGCGCAGTTCGAAGAAGCGCGCTTCGGAGACGTTCTTGAACTCCTCGAACGACTCGGCGTCGTTGGGGTCCTCGCCGGGCGTTCTGGGTGACGTGGGCGTCATGCCGCGACCGGCCTCGAGCACCTGGGTCACTTCGCTCAAGCCGATGACGTCGTCGCTGGCGAACACCGCGGCGCCCTCCAGCAGGTTGCGCAGTTGGCGCACGTTGCCCGGCCAGTCCAGAGTGGACAGGTGCGCGAGTGCATCGTCGCCGAGCGCGAGACGGGCCATGCCCGTCCGTTCGGCCTGTTCCGACAGGAATCGGGCCGCTAGAGCCGGAATGTCCTCCAGGCGTTCGCGCAGCGGCGGGACGCGCAGCGGCACCACGTTGAGGCGGTAGAAGAGGTCCATGCGGAACGTCTTCGCCTCGACGGATTCGGCGAGGTCCGCGTTGGTCGCAGCGAGCACGCGGATGTTGACGGGGATGGTCGCGCTGTCGCCGACGCGCGTGACCTCGTGCGTTTCGAGAGCGCGCAGGACCTTGGCCTGGGCCGCGATCGGCATGTCGCCGATCTCGTCCAGGAACAACGTGCCACCGTCGGCGGCTTCGAAGTGACCGGTGCGGCGGTCGATGGCGCCCGTGAACGAGCCTTTCTCGTGACCGAACAGCTCGGACTCGATCAGCTCGCC
>JAJDEX010000016.1 GCA_029259575.1 Planctomycetota bacterium
CCAGCTCCTGCTCCGGCTCGCCGTCGATCGTCCACGAGTCCTGACGCGAGATCATCCACGCGCGCCGCCTGGATTCGAGCGCAGGCGCCAGGTCGCAGCACAACGGGACCCAACCGCGGCGCGCGTCCAGGACGAACACCCCGAACGCCACCGCACCGATCGCCTCGCGATCCTCGGGGATCGGAATGCGTTGCGCCGCTGCACCACTCGGTGTGGCCGGACCGGTCAGGATCCCGGCCCAGGCACCACGTTCGCCGCGCCAGGCGAGCAGACCGGCGGGAACCGGACCGCCCTCGGCCGGATCCAACAACGCATCGGGGCGGGCGGGCGCTCCGCCGAGCGCGACCTGGCACCACGCCGTGAGGCGTCGACCGCGGGGATGTTCCTGGACCCCGGCGAGCCCCAGGTGGGCCAGAGCGCGCCGCACGTGGCCACATTCGAGTTCCGCAGCCGCACGGTCGACCGCGATCTCCATCGCCCATTCGGGATCGGTCGCGAGCGAGCTCCACAGGTCGCGGGCCTCCTGGCGCGCACCGCGCACCCAGGCCGAACGCGCCTGCCAGAACGCGGTTCGCGCGGGCGCCCATTCGGCCCCACGGATGAGGCGTTCCGCGACGTCCAGGGGATTCTCCGCGGGCGCGGGCGGCTCGGGCGACGACGTGCCACCTCGGCGCGGCGTCTCGAGCAAGCGCCGCCACGCGCGATCGGTGGACAGGCGCGGCCAGCCGAACCACAACACGGCATCCGCGTCCTGGGCGGCACCCAGGTGGTGGCGCAGCAGGTCCTCGAGAGCGCTCGTGTGCGCGTCGTTGCTGCGTCGTTCCAGCTCGTGCCGCGCACGCGGACCGGAGATGCCGACCGATGGGGACGCGACCCCACGACCCGCGGAACGCAGGAGCCGCAGGCCGGTCACCAGGGATTGAGCGCGCTCTTGCTGCCGCGGGGCATCGGGCAGGAGCCAGACGAGCGGGTCACGGTCGAGGGTCATGCGGACTCCCCCAGAAGATGCGACGCCACGGTGAACGGGAGATGGCCCGGCGCTCGGGACGATGCATGTCGCCACGAACGCAGCATACGACGGACGCGCAAGGGCAGGGCGCCGGGACGCAGGCGCCGCCAACGTTCGATGCGAGGCAGGAGCGCTGCGCCGAGTTCGCCGCGTCCGGTCTCGCGTGCGCCGGCGACCTTGCATTCGTATCGGTGCGATGGATAGAGCGAGGGGATCTCGCGTTCGATCCGCTCGAGATCCTGGGTGAACGTCGCCAGCGCGATGCGCAACACCGCGTGATCCAACCGAGGCTGATCCGGTTCCGTTGCATCGTCCAACGCCTCGAGCGCGCCCTCGAGATCGCCCTCGTCCTCCCGCAGGAACGCACGCAGACACGCTTGCCAGCGCCGCGTAACAGCGGGCTGGTGTGCGGGTGCAGCCAAGGCGTCCGCAGCATCGAGCCGGGACCACGCGCGGTCGGGGTCGCCGGCCAACCAATCGCTCGCCGCCTGCAGCACCATGGAATCGAGGCTGCCGTCCAGCGCGCAGGCCAGTTCGGTGAGTTCGCGCAGGGTGCCGACGTGCAACTCGGCCGGTTCGAAACGCAGGGCCGCATGCAGGTTCAGAGGCAGTTGCAGACCTGGGTGCTGGCGAAGCGCGCGCAACGCTCGCGATCGAACGCGGCGCCAGGGGAGCAGGTCCTCCTCGACCTCGCGGAAGGCGAACACCGTCAAGGCGCGTCGCCGCCACTGCCCTCCCACGCGATTCGCGCCACGCGGTGCCGTTGCGATGGACGCCACGATGGCTCCGCGCAACCAATGTGCCTGGGTGTCGAGTTCGATGCCTTCCAGGTGAGCGAGTGCACGGTCGGCGGGCGCGTACCCGGGCACACGCCGGCGCGGCACGTCCGCACGCAGCAAAGGCGTCATCCAGGACCGGAAAGCTTGGCGTTCGGCGTGCATGGAAGGCATCCCTCGGTCGTCAGCTACGTTCATCGGAATTCCCCTGGGTGTCGTTCGGCGTGCGCGGATCTTGGGTCTGGTTCGAAGCCTCCCGTACGGCTGGAGCGGGCCAGGCCGAGGTGGTCGATCGATCCCACGGCGTCGATTCGAACGCCTCGAGCACGGCGAGCAGCGCATCACGTGCGCGACAGGCCAGTGCGTTCAGGCTGACGCCCTCGGCGCGCGCCGCGTCCTCCGGATCCTCGCGGTCCAGCACGACGCGTACGAAGGCCCGGCGCTCGACCGTCGGCCGTTGGTTCAACGCGGCGCAGGCGGCCCGCAGTTGCTCCGGCCCCACCTCGAGCGGGCGCGCCAGATCGCGCAACACCGATGGGCCCTCCCCCACGGCTGCACCATCGCGAACCGCGTGGGCCTCCTCGCGCATGCGATCGTCGAGGGCCGCGTCGACCTGCCGATCGAGCCATCCGGCGAGCGGTTCGGCGCCGCTCCAACGCGACGCCGCGTGCGCCACACGCGCGAGGGCGGCCAGGTGGGACTCGTCCGGATCGAGGGCGAGCGAGCGCCGATCGAGCCCTGTCGCGCCCCGCTGGCCTATGCCCAGCGGGGCGCGGGGGAGGAAGCGGGCGAGCACTTTACGAGGGGTGCCGAGCAGCAGACCACGTAAGGCGTGCTCGCGGTTGCGCGAGGATGAGGCAGGCATGGGGATCGCTCCAGGTGGGGCGCGGGAACCCGGGACCCGTTTTGGTCCCGAGAGTTCCACTGTAGGTCCTGGCCTCCGAAACGGCCGTTCCGGAGGCGCTGGCGGGTCCTATTCCCCGATCGGCATGGTGCTGCACGAAGTCGATCCGACCCGCGCTGTGGAGAACCCGCCGACCGGATCGCTAGGATCGCGCCCCGGAGATCCTCACGTGCAAGACTTTCTAGAAGGCAAGACCGGGCTCGTCCTCGGCGTCGCGAACAAGCGCTCCCTCGCCTGGGGTTGCGCTCAGTCCCTGTCCAATGCCGGCATGCGCCTGGCGTTCACCTACGCCAACGAGCGCCTGAAGTCCGGGGTCGAGAAGCTCGCCGCGGAATGCAAGGGCTCGATCGTCGTCGCGCTGGACGTCACGAAACCGGAGGAGATCGACTCCGCGTTCGAGACGGTCAAGACCGAGTTCGGACACCTCGACACGATGGTGCACGCGATCGCGTACGCCAATCGCGAGGAGCTGCAGGGCGACTTCTTCAACACGTCGAAGGAGGGCTACATGCTCGCCCACGAGGTGTCGGCCTATTCCCTCACCGCCTGTGCGCGTCGCGCTCTGCCGCTGATGAAGGGCCGCGAGGGTTCGATCATCACGCTGTCGTACATCGGCGCCGAGCGCGTCGTCCGCAACTACAACGTGATGGGCATCGCGAAGGCCGCGCTCGAGGCGAGCGTGCGCTACCTGGCCGCCGACCTCGGCCCACGCGGCATCCGCGTCAACGCGATCAGCGCCGGCCCGATCCGCACGCTGTCCGCGTCCGGCGTGAAGGACTTCAACGACATGATCGATCACATCGCCGAGACCGCTCCGTTGCGCCGCAACGTCACGGCGGAAGAGGTCGGCGACACGTGCCTGTTCCTGTCCGGCGAACACAGCCGCGGGATCACCGGTTCGATCATCTACGTCGACGCCGGCTACAACATCATGGGCATCTGAAGCGCGGGATCCGGCGACGCCCTTCGCGTGGCGCCGGACCTCGAGCGTTCAGAACCCGTGCGGGACGACCAACGGACGTCCGTCGGGGAACCTGCCGTAGTGCAGGTTCGAGCCGTAGATGGGCTGCAGCACGGTCGGGATCAGCACCTCGCTGACCGGACCCTCCGCGACCGCACGGCCGTGGTCCAGCAGCAGTACGCGGGACGCGAACTGCGTCGTCAGGTTCAGGTCGTGCGTCACGACGACGACCGCCGCGCCGGCCGCCGCCAGATCGCGCACCAGGCGCAGCACGCTGACCTGATGTTCGGGATCGAGGGCCGCGGTGGGCTCGTCGAGCAGGATCGTCGGCGTCTCCTGGGCGAGCGCGCGCGCGATCAACGCCCGTTGACGCTGACCGCCGGACAGCTCCCCCATGCGCCGGCGCCTCACGTCGGCGGCATCGGCTCGCTCGAGCGCCAACGTGATCGCGCGATCGTCGTCGGCCCCCGAGCGACGCCAGGGTCCCAGGTGGGCGTAGCGTCCGCCGGCGACGAAGTCCTCGACCAGCACCTCGTCGACGCCGTCCACCGCCTGGGGCACGACCGCGATGCGCCGGGCAGCCGCTTTGGCCGAGAGTCCTTGCAACGGCGTCCCGTCCAGAACGACCTCGCCCCCGTCCGAACGCAGGACCCCGGACATCAACTGCAACAGCGTCGACTTCCCGGAACCGTTCGGACCCAGCACGAACAGGAGCTCGCCGTGATCCACGCTGAGGTCCACGCGGTCGACGGC
>JAJDEX010000151.1 GCA_029259575.1 Planctomycetota bacterium
ACGAGCTGGACCCCGAAGAACTCGAGCGTCGTCTTTCCCTCTCCCTCGAAGGGCTCACGGAAGAAGAACTCGAAGTCTCACTCTCCTCATCGATCACCGATGTCCGCCCAGGCCAGATCGTCATGGCGAAAGTCGACTCCGTCGACGAACGCACTGGCATGGTCATCATGGACGTCGGCGGCAAGGCCGAAGGCACCATCCCGCTGAACGAGTTCGGCGATGATCTGCCCGAACCCGGTGCCGTCTTCGAGGTCTTCTTCGAAGGTCTCGACGAATACGACATGTCGGTGCTTTCGAAGCGCCGCGCAGACCGTCTTCGCGCCTGGGAGCACGTCAGCCAGAAGTACAACGAAGGCGACGAGATCCAGGGCATCTGCCAGCGCAAGATCAAAGGTGGTCTGTTGGTCGACGTCGAAGGCGTCAACGTCTTCCTGCCCGCCAGCCAGGTCGCGCTGCGTCGCACCCACGAGATCTCGGACTTCATCGACGAGCCCGTTCGTGCGCGCATCATCAAGATCGACCCGGAGCGCATGAACATTGTCGTATCGCGTCGGAAACTGCTCGAAGAGGAGCGCCAGCGCCTCAAAGAGGACCTGCTCAAGGACATCGTCGAAGGCCAGATCCGCACCGGTGTCGTCAAGAACATCGCCGACTTCGGCGTGTTCGTCGACCTGGGTGGCATCGACGGTCTCCTGCACATCACGGACATGTCTTGGGGTCGGATCAACCACCCCTCCGAGATGCTCAAGATGGACCAGGAGGTCGAGGTCAAGGTGCTCCGAGTCGATTTCTATCGCGAGCGCATCGCCCTGGGTCTCAAGCAGAAGACGGCCTCCCCGTGGGACGGCGTCGTAGCGCGTTATCCCGCCGAGAGCAAGCACAAGGGCGAGGTGGTCAACATCATGTCCTACGGTGCTTTCGTGAAGCTCGAGGAAGGCATCGAAGGCCTCGTGCACATCTCCGAGATGAGCTGGACCCGTCGCGTCAACCACCCGTCGGAACTCGTCAAGATCGGCGATCCGGTCGACGTGGTCGTGCTCGAGTTCAACCACGGCAAGCAGGAGATCTCGCTCGGCATGAAGCAGGCCGAGATGAACCCCTGGGACCTGGTCGAGGAGCACTACCCGATCGGTACCGTCATCGAGGGCAAGGTCCGCAACCTTACCTCGTACGGCGGCTTCGTCGAGATCGAGGAAGGCATCGACGGCCTCCTGCACGTGTCCGACATGAGCTGGACCAAGAAGGTCAGCCACCCCTCCGAGATGGTCAAGAAGGGCGACGTGCTGCAGTGCGTCGTGCTCTCGGTCGACAAGGAGAAGAAGCGCATCGCGCTGGGCAAGAAGCAGCTCACCCCGGACCCGTGGATGGAAGAGATCCCCGGCCAGTACCACGTCGGCGACCTGTTGAGTGGCTTCGTGACGAAGCTGACCAACTTCGGTGTCTTCGTGAAGCTGGACGACGACCTCGAAGGTCTGCTCCACATCTCCGAGATCACGGACGACCGCGAGGCCGCCGTGGAGGATCTCCTGCAGCCCGGCCAGAAGGTCGAGGTGCGCGTGATCCGCGTCGACATCGACGAGCGCAAGATCGGCTTGTCGTTCGTCCACGCCGACTTCCCGGAGAACGAGAACCTGAGTCCTGCCGAAGTGGCCCCGCCCGTCATCATCGAAGAGGGTGAGGACGAGATTCCGGACCCGACGCTCGAGGACAAGGCTCCCGCCGCGGAAGCTGCCGCTCCGGAAGCTCCCGCCGCCGAAGAGGCTCCCGCCGCGGAGACGGCTCCGGAAGCTGCTGCTGAGGCCGCTCCGGAAGCTCCGGCTGCCGAAGAAGCTCCGGCCGCCGACGAGGACAAGAAGCCCGAGGCCTGATCCTTCGGGTGCTCGACTCGCGTCGGGCCTGAACCGGAACTCGCATCCCCGAGTTCCTCGCGAACAGGAGCCCGGTCACGCAAGTGGCCGGGCTCCTTCGTTGGCATCCAAGGCCAGCGAGCGAACGGGAGAGAAGCCGCCCCGGTCGTGACCGCGGCAAGCAGGACGGATACGGCATAGACTGCCACCCACCCCATGCGGCTCCCCCTCATCTCGTTCCTGTTGTTCGGCCTCGTCGCTTGCGGCTCGGTCGAGCCCGCGCCTGCCCGGGTCTCCGTGCGCATGACGGACGTGCCCCTGCGCTATCAGGCTCAGCTCCGGGCCCTTCAGGACTCGGTCGGGGAGCACGAGAACGAGGCTGCCGAGCACATTGTGCGGTCGGTGTCCGCGCGGCTCGAAGCCGAAGAGCTGGTCGGCGCCGAGGACATCGACGGTGTGCAACAACTGCTCGACGGCTTCCACCGCATCCTGCGTGGTCGCCGGCTGCTGTCCGAGCTGGACCTGCGCCTCGAGCTCGAGCCGGTGGACGGGGCCGCCTCGATGCGCGTGTGGCTGCGCGGGGACAGCTCGGGCGCACTGCCCGTCACGGTGCGGCCGGGAGGCGCGACGCTGCGCATCGAACGCCTCTTCGCCAACCCCAGCGGCGAGATGGCCTACAGCATGCGCCAGGCGTTCTTCGCGGACCTCACGACGATGCCGCTGGAACGGGAGACCACGTTCGAGAAGGACCTGGGCGAGTTCCCCATCCAGATCGGTCCGGACTCGATCGCCGGTCGCACGACCTGGACGCTCGACCTGACCGCGGGGTTCGTCGAGCAGGACGGCGTGCGCTATCCCGCCCAGGACACGCGCATCGCCTTCATCGACCGCATCGAGCTCGCGCCGGACCTTCCCAACGCTCCGTTGGTGCCCGAGGAGCTCGCCGAGGCCGTTCTGAACCCGAGCGTCGGCATGTCCGGGGTCATGGAGCGTTGTGTGAGGATCCACCCGCGCGAATACGACGCGGCCCTGGTTCAGCTGGCGCCGCTGGTGTCGCGTGCCACCGACGACGAGATCTCCATGCGCCTGGCGCCGTGCCTGCGCTGGCTGTCGCGTGGCCGAGCTTCGGGCTCCGATCCCACCTCCTTGCGCCGCTGGCTGGCGAACTGGTCACGCCACCACGGCACGGCCCGCAAGGCTGCCGGCGGGCTGGACATCTAGTCGCGCCTTCGATCCTGCGCTCCGGATTCTTGGCACGGCAGCCGTGAAACCTGGCGCTCCGACAGCCTGGCGACGTACGCGGCCCATGAATCACCGAGGTTCCTCCAGGATCCGCCCTGGACATCAGGGCCTGATCGTCGTGTCCTGTGCGGCATGAGTGCCCCGGTTCCGCATGGAGATCTCGAGACGCATCTGGCCGCCTTCCAGCGCGGTTGCGTCGATCTGATCGAGGAGAAGCAGCTGCGCAAGTTGCTCGAACGCAGTCTGTCCAGCGGCAAGCCGTTGCGCATCAAGTTCGGGATGGATCCGTCCTCGGCCGACCTGCACCTGGGGCACGCCGTCCAGCTGCGACGCCTGCGCGACCTGCAGGACCTGGGTCACCAGATCGTCCTGATCGTGGGGGATGCGACCGCGATGGTCGGCGATCCTTCTGGCAAGTCGAAGCTGCGTCCCGTGCTGACGCGCGCACAGGTCGACGCGAACCTCGCGACGTACGTCGA
>JAJDEX010000152.1 GCA_029259575.1 Planctomycetota bacterium
CCCCGCTCGACGTGCGGGCGGGTTCCTATCGCCTACGCTTCGCGCGGACCGAGAACGATCTGGAAGAATGTCGCCGCGTGCGCTTTCGGGTCTTCAACCTGGAGCTCGGCGAAGGGTTCGACACGGCTTACGAGACGGGCCTCGACGAGGACGAGTTCGACCTGCAGTGCCAGCACCTGATGGTCGAGCACATCGGTCTCGGCGAGACGATCGGCACGTACCGCATGCAGGTCTCCGAGGTGGCCATGGCGGGCATGGGGTTCTATGCGGCGAGCGAGTTCGACCTGTCCATGCTCCCCGCCGACTTGATGGACGACTCGATCGAACTGGGGCGCGCCTGCATCGCCAAGGAACATCGGGACCACAAGGTGCTCTTCCTCCTGTGGCGCGGGCTGGCCGCGTACGCCACACACACGGGTCGCCGCCGGATGTTCGGCTGCAGTTCGTTGACCAGCCAGGACGAGGCCGAGGGACTGCGCTTCTTCGAGCAGCTTCGCCGGGAGGGCCATGTTCACCCGACCCTGCATCTGGATCCGCTGGACGCCTACGCCTGCAAGGCCGAAACGTTCGAGGGTCCCGAAGTCCAGACGCCGAAACTGTTCAAGACCTACCTACGTCACGGCGCCAAGATCCTGGGACCGCCCGCGATCGACCGAGCGTTCGGCACGATCGACTACCTGACGTTGCTCGAAGTCACGGAGGAGCAGCTCCAGTTCTTCGGCGGTACGCGCCGGTCCTGAAGGACTGCTCCTCGTGAGGAACACCTCGACGTGCTAGGACCCCTCCGCGCAGGAGCCCGACTCCTGGCCATCGGCCTGTGGACGTCCTGGATCGCGCTCGACCTCACGGCCGGCGCGCTGACCGCCAAGCTGTGGCCGACGTTCGGGCTCCCCTGGTACCGCGCGGTGCCCGGACGTTGGAGTCGCGTGTGTCTTTGGATCTCCGGCGTCCATGTCGAGGCCGCTGGCACCCCACCCACGCGTCCGTTCTTCCTGGTCTCGAACCACCTTTCGTACATCGACATCTGGGTCCTGCACTCCCAGGTGGTCGGGTGCTTCCTGGCCAAGCAGGAGGTCTCCGGCTGGCCCGGCATCGGCATCCTGGCCAAGGGCGCGGGCACGGTGTTCGTCGATCGCGAAGCACGGCGCGACCTCATGCGCGCAGGCTCGGCGTTGGGCGACACGCTGGCCCGCGGCGACGGCGTCATCGTCTTCCCCGAAGGCACCAGCACGGACGGGACCGACGTCCAACCGTTCAAGGCGTCGCTGTTCCAGGTGGCCGTCGACGCGGGCCTCGCCGTGCGAACCGCCAGCCTGCGTTACGAAACGACGGGCGACGACGAACCCGCGAGCCAGGTCGTCAGTTGGTGGGGCGAGATCGACTTCGTGCCTCACGTGCTGCGCCTCATGCAACTGAAGCGCATCCACGCCACCGTCCGTTTCCAGGAGGCCGCGCTCGAGAACACGGATCGCAAGGTGCTCGCCGAACAGGCGCGCCAAGCGATCCTCGCGGACTGGGATCCTCAAGCGAGCGCCTGAGCCATGTGCACCGTCACCTGGTTCCACACGGCCGCCGGCTACGAACTGTTCTTCAACCGGGACGAGCTCGACGGACGCGCACCCGAAGAACCGGTTTCCGTGCAAGATCATCCGGACGGAGCCTACTTGGCGCCGCGCGATCCCGAGGGCGGAGGGACCTGGCTC
This sequence comes from Planctomycetota bacterium, assembly GCA_029259575.1. GTDB lineage: Bacteria > Planctomycetota > UBA1135 > UBA1135 > JAJDEX01. The sequence goes on from JAJDEX010000152.1 coordinate 1,704, forward strand.
GCGGTTTCGGCCGACGGTTGGACCCTCGCGCTGCTGAACGGTGACGAGCGCGAGATGGACGCACCCGAGGGCGGCTGGCTCAGTCGCGGGCGCATCATCCCCGACCTGATTCACGCGCCGCGCCAGTCGTTGCATGAGCTCGAGCTGAAACGGTTCCGACCCTTCACTCTGTTGAAGCTGGGACCCAACGCCGAGCTCGGAGCCACCGCCTGGGACGGTCGATCGTCGAGCGCCAGGAACGTACGACCGAAGCACGGTCCGCTCACGTCGTCCGGCGTCGACCCGCAAGCGACCGATGCCGGACGTCGGCAACTGCTCGATGCGGCGCTCGAGACGAGCGGAATGAAGCGCGAGACGTTCCTGGCCTTCCATCGCATCCCCGGTGACGGCGCGGAGCTGGGACATGGTCCTTGCGTGCGTCGCGAGGGCATCCACACGCGCAGTCTCTGCCATGTCGTCGTGGATGCGATGGATGTCTCGATGGCCCACGCCGCCGGTCCGCCGGATCGCACGCCGCTCGGACCTCCCGTGCGCCTGGCCCGAACGCCCCGATTGCCTTGACCGCGGACCCCATCGATCTGCCGGAGCCGGAGCACAAGCGGTCCGGCCGCGGGCGCAAGCTCTTCGCGATCTACGCGTTGTTGATGTTGGCGTCGTACGTGACCTGGGGCCTGCGTGGTCCGCGCGTTATCGCCTTGGGTCCCGAGGAGACCGTCCTCGTCGTTCCGTCCCAGACCAGCGACGGCTCCACCGATGATCTGGAGGCGATGGCGCTGTGCGATGTTCCGGCCGACGCTGCGAACGCGCCCGCCATCGTGCTGTTGCACGGCAGTCCGGGGTCGATCGCCAACTTCGATGCGCTCGCCGAGTCCCTGCGCGGTCGGTATCGGCTGATCATTCCCGACCTGCCCGGATTCGGCGCGTCGCCCGGTCCCGTTCCGGACTATTCGATTCGTGCCCATGCGCGCTACGTGCTGCACGCGCTCGACGAACTCGGTGTCGAGGACGCGCACTTCGTCGGGTTCAGCATGGGCGGAGGCGTCGCGCTGGAGGCCTTTGACCTGGCCCCCGAACGCGTCGCGTCCGTCGTCCTGCTGGCATCGATCGGCGTGCAAGAGCTCGAACTGCTCGGTCGTTACGACCTGAACCACGGCGTCCACGGGATCCTGCTCGTGATGGGCTATGGCGCGCGTTACGCCTTCCCCCACTTCGGCGCTGCGAACGGCATGGCCTTGATGGAGTCGTGGGGTCGCAACTTCTACGACACCGACCAACGCCCGTTGCGCGGCATCTTGGAGCGCATCGACGTTCCCGTGCGCATCCTGCACGGCGAGTTCGATCCGTTGGTGCCCCTCGCGGCGGCGCACGAACACCATCGCATCGTCCCGCATTCGACGTTGCGCATCGTGAAGGACCACGACCACTTCCTGCCCTGGAAATGGACCGCGCCCTTGGCCGAGGACCTGTCCACGTTCGTCGACGAGGTCGTGGCGGATCGAGCGCCGCGCCGCTCGCAAGCCACACCGCAGCGGCTCGCAGCAGCCGAGCTTCCATTCGATCCGAAGAGCGTCCCGCCCCTCGACGGGCTCGGACTGTGGGTCGCGATCCTCGTCCTCGCGGCCGCCACACTGGCGTCCGAGGACCTCACCTGCATCGCCGCCGGGCTGTTGATCGCGCAAGGTCGCATCTCGTTCCTGGGCGGCACCTTCGGGTGCTTCGCGGGCATCTTCCTGGGCGACGTGTGGCTCTTCCTGATGGGCCGCATGCTCGGCAGGCCAGCCCTGCGGCGCGCACCGCTCAAGTGGATGATCTCGGAGCCGGCGGTCGAACGCGCCAGCCAGTGGTTCACGAAGAAGGGTGCCCAGGTCATCCTCGCTTCGCGCTTCATGCCGGGCCTGCGATTGCCGACCTACTTCGCCGCGGGCGCGGTCGGCACGCGGCTGTCGACGTTCTGCTTGTGGTTCGCGCTCGCAGGCGTGTTGTGGACGCCGATCCTGGTGGGCTTGTCGGCGTGGGCCGGCGACGAGCTCGGACTCGACTCCGGTGAACTGACGCGCGAAGCCGTGTTCGCCATGTTGGGCCTGATCCTCACGCTGTTGGTCATCGCGCGCGTGGGCATCCCGGCTTGCACGTGGCGCGGACGACGCATGCTGCTCGGCAAGTGGCGCCGCTGGAGGCACTGGGAGTTCTGGCCCGCCTGGCTGCTCTACGCGCCCATCGTTCCCTGGTTCTTCTGGCTCGCGCTCCGCCATCGCGGCCTGACGTTGACCGCCGCCAATCCGGGCATGCCCGAGGGCGGATTCGTCGGGGAGTCGAAGCAGGCGATCCTGGACGCGCTCGGCGACGGGCCGGAGATGGCGCACTTCCGTCGTGTCCCCGCGGAGCTCGATCTCGAGGAGCGCAGACGCGTCGTGCATGCGTTCCGGAGCGAGCACGCGCTCGGCTTCCCCATCGTTCTGAAGCCGGATGCCGGGCAACGCGGTTCGGGCGTGCTCATCCTGCACTCGGAGGACGAGCTCGAGGACGCGCTGACCAGCATGGGCGTCGACTCGATCGTCCAGGAGCACCTCGTCGGCGATGAGTTCGGCGTGTTCTGGATGAACCATCCGGCCGAGCCAGCGCCGCGCGTGATCTCGATCACGACCAAGGTCCTGCCGACAGTCAGGGGCGACGGGCGACGTACGCTCGAACGCCTCATCCTGTCCGACGCGCGCGCCGTCGCGTGTGCGCAGGCGTACTTCAACAACCATGCGGACCGACTGCTCGAGGTCGTCCCGGAAGGCGAGGTGGTTCCGCTGGTCGAACTGGGGACCCACGCGCGCGGCGCCATCTTCCAGGACGGCGCGGACCTCATCACGCCCGAACTCGAATCGGCCATCACATCACTCGCATCCCGCTTCGACGGTTTCGCCTTCGGGCGCTTCGACGTGCGTGCCCCCAGCGCGGCTCACCTGGCCCGCGGTGAGGACTTGAAGGTCATCGAGTTGAACGGGGTCACGTCCGAGATGACGCACATCTACGACCGTCGTCACGGCTGGGGTTACGGCATGCGCACGCTGTTCCGGCAATGGCGCTGGGCCTTCGAGGTCGGCGCGGAACAGGCTCGGAACGGCGCCCACGTGAGTGGACTGCGCGATCTGTGGCGAGCTTGGCGCAGCTACCGGCGTGACCAGCGACGGCATCGCTAGCGTCTCCGACCGGGAATCCAATCGTCGGGTCACAGGGTTGCGCGTGCTGCGAAAGGACAGGCACCCGCCCACCTGATTTTCCCGACACCCATGCGCTTGATCACTCTGCTCGTCGCTGCCTTCTGCACGTTCACCCTTTCCGCTCCTGCCCTCGCTCAGTCGTCCAAGGACCGTCCCGGCCTCCAGAAGCTCAACCTGGACAAACGTTCCCTGGCGATCGACGGGTACGACCCGGTGGCGTACTTCCCCGAGGGCGGTGGCAAAGCGCTCGAGGGCAAGACGTCCTTGTCGGTGACGCACCGAGGCGCGGTCTACCGGTTCGCCAACACGACGAATCGAGATCGGTTCCTGGCTGGGCCCGAGCGCTTTGAGCCTGCCTTCGGAGGTTGGTGCGCGTGGGCGATGGCCGACGACGATCGCGTGGGGATCGACCCGGAGTCGTTCTTGATCCAGGACGGCGAGTTGCTGCTCTTCTACGACGGCTGGCTGGCGGACACGCGCAAGAAGTGGCGCAAAGGTGACGTAGCGAAGCTGAAGACCGAGGCGGGTTCGTACTGGCGCAAGCACTTCGTCCACGCCGACCGCGACCTGACGCGGCGCAGCTTGACGGATGGACTGGCGCTGAGTGGTTACGACCCCATCGCGTACCTCGGCGAAACAGGCATGGCCCAGCTCGGCTCGGACAAGATCTCGTACGAGTACCGCGGCGTCACTTACCGGTTCGCCACGACCGAGAACCGGGACACGTTCCGCAAGGACCCCGCGCGCTACGAACCGCGCGTGGGCGGCTGGGACCCGATGGCCTTGATCGAGGGCGCCCAGGTGGCCGGCACACCCGAGCGCTTCGTCGTCCACGATGCGAAGCTCTACTTGTTCGCCAGCGACGAGGCCCGGGCAGCCTTCCTGGAAGCGGCCCAGACCTCCGCTGATCGGGCGGGCGCCGCCTTCCGCAAGCTCTGAGCCCCGCGCTGCCCCACGCGCCGTCGCCTCCCACTCGGGATGTGGCGGCGCGTGTGCGTTAGACTGTCGCGCATGCGTGCCTTCCAGCCTTCCCTGCGTCCCGCCCATCTCGTGGCGGTGTCCCTGCTTTCTCTCGTCGCCTGCAACAGCATCGCTTCGAACCCGGTCTCCTCCTTCGTGGGAGGCGGGACCTCGATCGTCGACGGCAACCTGGATCAAAGCGTCTCTTTCGACGCGATGATCGAGCATCTCGCCACGGCGGACGTCGTCTTCCTGGGCGAGTTGCACGACAGCCCCGACACGCACCGGCTGCAAGCCCGCACGACACGCGCGCTCAGCGATCGACGGGATGTCGTGGTGTCGCTCGAGATGTTCGAGCGCGACGCGCAGGACAGCGTCGACCTGTATCTCGGTGGTAGTCACGACGAGGCGACGTTCCTGGCCCAATCCCGCCCGTGGCCGAACTACGACCCGGACTATCGCCCGGTGATCGAACTGGCACGCCAACGGGGCCTGCCCGTCGTCGCGGGCAACTGCTATCGCCCCCTCGCCAGCCGCGTCGCCAAGGAAGGCTTGGTCGCTGCGGTCGGGGATCCCTGGGCCGCGCTGCACGCGCAAGCAGGACCCGGCGACTATCACGACCAGTTCATGGACGCGATGGGCGGCATGGGAGCGCACGGCGGAGGCATGGCCGCGCGCATGGAGCTCATCTTCCAGGCGCAGTGCATCAAGGACGAGGCGATGGCCGAGGGCATCGTCGACGCGCTCGCGCGACACGAAGGCGCGCTGGTCGTGCACTGGTGCGGACGCTTCCACTCAGACTTCGGGCTCGGCACCGTCGAACGCGTGCTGCGTCGCCGGCCGCACCTGAAGATCCTGGTCGTCAGCGCGGTCCGCGGTTCCGGTACGCCGTCGTCGGTCCAGCCCGACGACGTGAACCGCGCCGACTATCTGTGGTACGTCCGCAACTGATCGACGAGCCGATCGTGGGCGTCAACCGCCAGCCGGGGTCTCGACGGTCGTGACGACCTCTTCGACGACCTCTTCGGCTTCGCCGGCGTCGCCTTCGGCACCTTCTTCGGCACCTTCTTCGGCACCTTCTTCCGCGGCCTTCTCCGCCGCCTTCTCGGCCTCGCGAGCTTCACGCTTGGCCTTGCGCTCCTCGAACTTGGCGAGGCGTTCCTCGTAGTCGGCGTACTCGAGCGCCTTGACCTCGTCCTGGGCCACGCGGGTCGCGTCGCTCATCGCCGTCCACTGCGCGAGCACTTCGGGGTCCGCTTGGACGGTCGCAATGGCCAGCAGCACGTCCAGCACCGGAGCGTGACGCGTGTACTCGGTCGCGAACGTGCCCAACGCCAGCGCCGCATCCGGGCCCTCGGACTCCTGCACGTACGTCAGGAGCTCGGCGATCCGCACGACCGGCAACCGGCGAGCCTCCAGGAGCTCGCGCTCGATCAGATAGGCAAGTTCGGTGGACCCGACCTCGCGCGCCACGTCCGCGACCCACAGCTTCTGCGGCGTCGACCACCCTGTGTGGTTCGCGAGGAACTGAGCGAGGGCCTGAGCTCGTTCGGTTCGGTCATGCGCGTGCAGACGCAGCGCCAGGATGCACAGGAACCGATGTGCGCTGGAGACCTGCAGTCGATCCGCCGCGAACCAGGCCTCGAAGCCGTCCGCGAGGGCGACCAGCGTCGGCCCGACGTCGACGAACTCCGACATGTCCAACGGCAGCAACTGATGGATGAGACCATCGTCGATCGCCATCGCGTGGATCTGGGGCGTGGAGTACCAGACGTCCGGATCCTGGCCGACCTGGTCCGGTTCGAAGGAACAGAACGCGATCTCGAGGGCGCGCGCGGCATCCGCACCGGCGCCGGCTTTGGCGAACAGAATCCCCGCGGGACGCGCGTCGTGGCGGCGCAATCCGAGGGACAGGTCGAACACGGATTCGCAAGCGGGGCGCGCGTAGCTGAGCGCTTCGACCGGCTCCAGCATCTCGGTCCAGGTCTGGATCACCATCTTGACCGAAACGGTGTCGTTGCCCTGATAGAACATCCCGTTGTTCTCGGCGAACTTGTCGTCGGACAGGACGGCACGCACGAGTTGGATCCGCTCCTCGCCCTCGAAGAATTCCTTGGCTTCGTTCAGCAGCGTGTGCGACGACAGGCCGTTCTGTCCGGCGAAGGGGTCGTAGCGGTAAGGATCGTAGTCGTCCGGCCCGCGCTTCGCGCACCACAGGTACAGCTGAAGCGCTTCGGCCTTCGACCCGGCACGCGCCAGCACGCGCGCCATGCGGCGCACCTGGGCCGCATCCTTGGGATCGACCGAACGCTCGAGTCCGTGGATCACGCCGAGCACATCCGGCGTGACCAGATCGGGGTTCTGATCCAGCATCGTGAGCAGCATGATCTGGTGCTCGCGCGCCGCACGACCTTCCTTCAAGCGGGTCAGGATCTCCTGCAAGGTCTCGGCCTCGCCGTGACGGGACAGGTAGCCGGACAGCAAGCCTTCGTAGAACGGTCGCTGCAACCCGTCGATCTCGTTGGCCGTGCGGGTACGCAGGAAGCGCTCGAGCTCCTCGAGACCGAAGTCATGACTCGCCAAGATCACGTACGGGTTGGGCGGCGTTTCGTCCTCGGTCTCCGCTGCATCTTCTGGCGCTTCCACGTCGGTCGCGGTCGGGTCCACAGACGCGTCGTCCTCGGCAGGCTCCTCCGCGATCACGGGCTCGACCCACTCCTCCAAACCGCCACGTTTGCGCGGCACGACACCGGGAGCGGGCGGCGGCTGGGACTCGGCCTTCTCGGTCTCGTCCTCCTCCTCGTCCTCGCTGTCCTCGTCGGCCGGCCACTGCATCCAGTTCATCGGCGAAGGTCCGCCGTAGTTCATGAAGGCGTAGGGATTGTTCGACTCGATGCCCTTGGGGAATTGACGCCAGTAGCGGCGGAAGTACTTCTTGGCGTCCGCCGGCTTCTCCTCGGCGATGGACTCCTTGACCTTGACGAGTTGGGCTTGCGACTCGCCGGAGTCCGACCCCATGAAGAAGCTCGACGACATGATCATCGTGCCGCCGCTGCTCGCCGTGATGCGCAGCGTCGCCACGCCAGCGTCCTGGGGCTCGTCGTCCCCAGGGATCTCGGTCGCCACCGCCTTGGGCGCCTTGTCACCCAATCCAGCGCGAGCCTTGAGGGCCTTCTCGGGATGGTCGAGTTCGCGCCACAGTTCGTACAGATCCTCGTTGCGCCGGCGGATGCCCATCTTCTTGGTCTCGTTGGCGCGCAACCGCTCGAGCATCGCCACCTGGTCGAGGTAGCGTCCCTCATCCGCATAGGCGGACAGAGCACGTTGCAGGAACTCCTTGGAATCGGGGTTCGCAGCGAGCGCCTGTTCCAGCGCGTCCAGCTGAACCTCCGCATCCCGCGTGAACTCCGCGAGGGACAGGTCGATCTTGCTCAGCAGTTCGGAATGGCCGTCCTTTTCCATGCGGGCCGCAAGTGAGGCGCGAACCGCCTCCACGTGTTCGGGCTGCATCGAGTTCTGCACCTTGGAACGGAATGCACGCTTGGCCTTGGAACTCTCCGGGTCCTCCTCGACCAGCTTCAAGTGCTCGTCGAGATCTTGGTTCCAGGCATCGACGATGAGCGCGAACGCCTCCTCTTCACGGTCGAGCGCCATCAGGTTCGTGATCCGCGTGCGCGCCAGATTCGGATGATCCGGCTGGGTGCGCGCCATCATGTCAGCCAGGTCGAGCATGACCTTCGCATGGCGCCCACCCAGGTACTGCAACTGGCTCAACGGATCCCAGTTGTCGTTCCCGTCCTCTTTCATCGAGGCTTCGATCGAATCGACCAGGTAGCTGCCGAGCGATTCGGGCATCTCGTCGGGGTACTGCTGGATCACCTGGATCAAGCTGTACGTCCGCATGTTCTTCTCGGACTTGCCCATCACGTCGCGCAAGGACGACGTCTGCAACTCGCGCGGCAACAACGCCAGCACGGGACCGACGTTGTACAGGTAGCCGCGTTCCCCGAACTGCTCGAAGAGCGCCAGCAGTTGCTCTTCGTTCGCGAGCGGCTCCGAGACGCGGCGCTGCAGGCGCGGCAACATCTCCATCAAGCCGGAGTACTTCTCGACGTCCGCCAGGATCATCCCGACGAAGTACTGATAGAAGCTCTCGCGTTGGTCGCGCGGAATTCCGCCGACGACCGCGTCCAGCGTCGTGGTCAGCATGTAGCTGTTGCCCCCACTCTTGTCGAGCTGGATCTTCAGCAGGCGTCGACCGGTGCGCAGGATCAGGTTCTCGTCCTCGATCCACATCGCGGCGGCGAACAACACGGACGCGGGCGCCGAGTCGTCCTTCAGCGCGGTCAGATCGGTGCGCAGCAGGATCTCGCGCACGGTGGCGCGATCCCCTTGGGCGACCAACGGGACCAGCATCCCGATCGCGTCGGCCGGTTGCAGCACGCGCGCCATGTCCTCGACCTTGGGCACGCCTTGGATCTGGGTCAATAGAGCGCGGAACGCCTGGCCCTCGCGGCCAGAGGCTTCGACCAGACTCAGGGCTGCCGGCAACAGACCGCGTTGCAGTCGCTGCAGCACGCAGCGCTCCAGCAGGCTGTCGTCGGCCGGGAACGCCGCGAGCAACGCCAGGTCGATCGCATGCGCGCGGTCCAGGTGTCCGAACGAAAGAGCCAACCGGCGCGCCACGATCGCGCGACGATCGACGCGCGGGTGGTTCAGGATCGAATCGGTCTCGTCCTCGGCCAGAACCTCGGCCGCGACCAAGGCCAGGTCCGCGCGCAGTTCGGCTTCCAGTTCGGTCAACCGTCCGAGAACGGCGTCCTTGGACGTGGCCGACAGCTCGCCCATCATCGCGCGAGACTGGAAGCGATCCCAGTCGTCCTGGTTGCGGCCGGAGTACGAGAAGAACACGGGCATGCCGTCGGGCGGGGCGGCCTCGGCGCGCGACGTGCTCAACGACTCGCGCGACAGCAACAGGTCGATGGCCGAGGCGTACAGGCCGCGAGCGCGATCGTCCTGGCCGTCCGCCTCCTGCAACTCGCCCACTTTGATCAGCAGTCCGACATCGTTCGGACGCGTGGCCAGCAGGCTCTCGTAGATCGCGAGCGCGGGCTCGACCTTGTCGGCCTCCTCGAACAGGCGTGCAGCGTGCCGTTGGAACGAGGCGTGGTCGGGGTTGTCGCGCGTCAGATTGAACGTGCGTGTCGCGTTGCGCACGTCGTCGGCTTCCAGGAACGATTCGCCCAGATCGATGTAGACCTGGGGCGGCACGACGTCACCGACGCCGATCAAGCGGCGACCGAAGTCCAGGTGCTTCTCGTGGTCCCCGGCCCAGCCGCTACCCATGAACGAATCGCCCGAGCCTTTGCACAGGTCCATCAGTTCGCGCAGGATCGACACGCGCCTGGGGCCGGCGCTGGCGACGGCGTTCTCGAGCGCGGTCACCATCGCCTTGCGGTCGTTGCGTTCCTCGGCGAGGTCCGAGAGCAGTTGGTAGAGGTAGCTCCGGTCGTGACGATCGGCCAGACGCTCCAGCGTCTTGCGCCGCGCCCAATCGACCTGGTCGCGCGTACCCGCGGCCGGTCGCACCATCATGTTCAACACCCCGTCGACGGCGATCGTGAACAGGTCGTCCTTGTCGGCGAACTCCATCTGGTACTGGAACATCCCGACGGCCTGGCGCCCTTGGCCCAGGTCCTTCATCAGGTTCGCCACCAGCAGATAGGCATCGATGCGGTTCGGGTGCTCGGCGAGGCCCTTGCGGTACACCGCGATGGCCTCGGGGCGCATGCCGGCGATCGCCAGCACACCGGCTTCGAACTCGGTCGCGATCTCGAGCCCTTCGAGGGTCTGCAAGCGCTTCAACACCGAGCGCGCTTCGATCGGGCGACCCCGCTCGAGCATGCTCATCGCCAGCTGCTGCAGGTACTCGGCCTCACCTTCGGGATCGACGATGATGAGCTGCTTGACGGTCTTCTCATAGGCCGCGTAGTCGAGGCACGTCATGAAGATGCGCGCCTTCTCTTCGAGCAGCTTCACCTCGGAGCCGCCCGTGTTCTTGAACTGCTCCTCGATGACTTCCGTAGCGGCCGCGGAGCTGCCGACCTTGGAGTACAGGCGCACCAGCAAGCCGGCCTCCAGGTCGGTGGCGCGGTGCTCGCTGAGCTTCTCCTCGATGTCGATCGCGATGTCCGCCAGCCCGCCGATGCGCGCCGCGACGGTCATCATGCGGTCCTCGACGTAGCGCCGACGCGGCACCGAGTTCACGCGGGTCCAAAGTTCCTTCCAGGCGACGAGCGCCTTCTCCTCGTCGCCGATCTCCGAGTAGAGCCAGGCGAGACGCATCTCGAGGTCCTCGCCCGCTTCGCCTTCCGGACGGGTGGCCTTGACGGCTTCGAGGATGCGCGTG
>JAJDEX010000153.1 GCA_029259575.1 Planctomycetota bacterium
GGCCACCTGTGCCACCGGTGATCCCGGCCAGCGTGCAGGCCGCCAAGCTGCCCAGGTTGACAGCGACGGTCACCAAGCCAGCGACGAGCACGGCGCCGTACTTGCCGTACGTCACCGCGCGAACGGGAACCGGTTGCACCAACAGCGTCTCGAGCGTGCCCTGTTCGCGTTCGCCGGCGAACACCGTCAGTGCTGCGTACGCACCGCCCGAGACCAAGATCAGCACGAGGATCAACGGCAGCAGACGACCGAGCAGATCGCCACCGCGGTCCTCATCGCTGGCGAGGTCCACGATCTCGAGAGCGAGGGCTGCGGCCGGGTCGCCTCCCAGCAAGGACTCGCGGCGTTCCAGCGTGGCCTCGCGCTCGAGGTCGCGCAGCACGCGCATCGCACGTTCCTGCGCCTCGCGGCTCGCGTCCTCCTGGACGTCGAAGAGGACCTGCACCAACAGGCGGCCGTTCCCCGCCGGATCGGAACGCGTGATGAGGAGCAGGTCCGCCTCCCCGTTCGTCACGTCGTCGAAGGCGCGAACGCGTGCGGAGTTGCGGGCGGTGATCTGTTCCGTGGACGGGCCCTCAGCAGCATCTGCGGAATCGTCGATGGGGATCTCGCCGGCCGCGACCACGGACTCGGCATCGACCTCGATCAACGTGATCGGCTCCGCCTCGCTGAGTCCGGCTCGAATCGCGTCCAGCCATTCGGCCTGCGATCCCTGCAGGTCGTACGCAACCGTCACGTCCTGGGCGCGCTGCGTCTCCTGGCTGATCGTCTCCAGCTGGCCGCTGCCCCACAGGATGAAGGGATACAGCAGCGCGGGCAGGACGACCGCCGAGAAGACGGCGCGCTTGTCGCGCACCAACCGGCGCAACTCGGTGACGAAGATGTGCCTCGTCAGGCGGAACTCGCTCACGACGGCGCGTCCTCGGTCGTCGCGGGCTTGATTCCGACCAGTACCTTGAACACGTCCTCGAGCCAGCGTTGGCCGGTCTGCTCCTTGAGGTCCTCGAGCGTGCCGATGGCCAGCATGCGACCGTCGTTCACGATGCCGATACGGTCGCACAGGCGCTCGGCTTCGCTGAGCACGTGCGTCGACAGGATCACGCACGTACCCGCCTCGCGGCGACCTTCGATGAAGCGGATCATGTCGCTGGCCGCCAACACGTCCAGCCCGGTCGTCGGTTCGTCCAGGATCAGCACCGGCGGGTCGTGAAGCACAGCGCGCGCGATGGACACGCGTTGCTTCTGGCCGGTGGACAGGCCCTCGCAGCGCCCGTCGGCGAACGCGTGCAGGTCGAACGCATCCAGCGTGGTCTTCACGGCAGCGTCCAGCTCGTCGCCGGCCATGCCGTGCAAGCGCCCGAAGTACTCGAGCGTCTCGCGCGCGGTCAGGCGCCCGTACAAACCGGTCGAGCCCGACAGGAATCCGATGCGCCGGCGCACCTCGAGCGGGTTCAAACTGACGTCGACGCCCGCGACGCGCGCCGTGCCTCCGGTGGGGGCCAGGATCGATGCCAGCATGCGCAGGGTCGTCGTCTTGCCTGCGCCGTTCGGCCCGAGCAGTCCGAAGACCTCACCCGGATAGCACGCCAGATCGAGGCCCTTGACCGCCAGCACCTCACCGCGCTCGGGATCCTTGTACGTCTTGATCAGGCCCTCCGCCTCGAGGACGGGGACACGCGTTTCGGTGCTCACGGATTCTGCAACGTCAGTCATGGTTCAGCGCGCCTTCCCGAACAGGGAGCGTTTCCTCGTGGGCTTCTTCTTGCCGCTTTCCTTCAGGGCCAACGACTCGCGTCCGAGCAAGCGCACCGAGATCGCGATCGCGAGCCAGGCTTGCACGAGCAACGCGCCGGCCGTGATCGCGTACTCGAGCGCGATGTCCTTGCCCATCAGCAAGGCCTCGAGCGCCAGCGACACGTTCAGGATCGGCACCAACGCCAACGTGGGCGTCAGCTCGATGCCCGGCAACATCGAGATCATCGCAGGTGCCATGAAGAGCAACTGCACTGGACCCATCAACGCTTGCGCGGACTGGAACGACATCGCGTGACCGGCGACGGCGGTCAGCACGGCCGCGGTGAACAAAGCGAAGAGCATCGCCAACGGCGCGATCGCGAAGAGTGCGAAGATCGGCAGTTCGATCCGCATGTCCATGCCGGCCGCCAGCGTGGCCAGCAGGTTCTCGGCGGACATGCCGATCGCGACCAGGTTCAGGAAGATCGCGACCATGGCCAGGATGCCGACCGCCAGGACCTTGCCTTGCAACACCGTGCGCCGCGGCACCGGCAGCAGGAGCGTCGTCTCGGACGTGCCCCGTTCGCGCTCGCCCGCGGTCAGGTCGACCGCCGGGAAGAACGCGCCCATGACGCACATGATCACGAGCAGCATCGGCAGCAGCCGCGAGAGCAGGAACGCGCCCTGGTCCTTGGGCGGCGCCAGATTGATCGAATCGATCGATAGTGGATCGAGCGAGTTCGGATCGAGTCCGAGGTCCACCGCCGTGGCCTCGCGCAGATCGAAGCTGAGTTGCGCGAGACGCTCGTCGATGCGCCCCTTCGCGACGTTGCTGCTGCTGATGGTGCTGTCGTAGTAGACGGTCGCCGCGTGATCCTCGGTCGCCAATACGAGAACGGCGTCGGGCTCGTCCTCGGCGGCTCGTAACCACGCGCGCGCGGAATCGGCGTCAAGCCATGTGGCGCGGTAGTCGGTGACCAGGACCTCGAAGTCCTCGGGCTCCACGGTCTCGGGGAAGGCCTGACGAACTTCGGCAGGTACTTCGACGGCCGCGATTCCGATGCGCACCTCGGTCGACTCGCTGTGCCCGCGCGCCACCAGCACGCCCTGGATCATCAGCCAGAACATCAACGGGTACATCACGATAGGCAGGACCAGCGTCATCAGCGCCGTCTGCTTGTCGCGCAAGCTGACACGCAGCTCCTTGCGGGTGACCTCGAGCAGGCTGCGCAGGTGGAATCCAATCCCGGTCGGGCCGTGATCGTGGGGCTGGGTGGGGGGCGGAACCATCGGGTCCGGGGTGGGGTGCACGCCGGGGGACGGCGAGCCTAGCCCTCTGGGAGGGCCGATGAAACGCCCGTCCGGGCCGGATCTCCAACGTCCTGGCGCATCCGGCCAGCTGCCCTAAAGGACCGGCCATGGGGAGGCCGAAGGGAACGGTTGGATGGTCCCCTCCTTCGAACCTCAGCCGGGCCCTGCGCGATCCACTGCGCAGGACGCCGTCACGCCGACCCAGGCGCCGACCTCGACTCCGTTGTCGGAGCTGATGCGGCCGGAGGGTGCAAGTCTGGAGGCCGCGCCGCCGCGCCCAGCCGTTCTGCGTTCGAACACAACCGGAATGGACGAGAGTCCCAGCCGCCTGCGCCGGATCTTCAGCTCGACCATGAAGATCATGATGGTGCTGGGCTTGATCTGGGGTCTGGCGTTCAACCTGTCGGAAGTGCGCGGCAGCTCGATGATGCCCGGCATCCACGATCGCGACCGCGTCCTCGTCGATCAACTGACCTATCTGGTCAGCTCGGTCGAGCGCGGCGACATCGTCGTGCTGCGCTACCCGCTGGATCCGTC
>JAJDEX010000154.1 GCA_029259575.1 Planctomycetota bacterium
GGATCGCGGGCCGCGTCGGGACGCGGTGGAGGAGTGCCGGAAATGCATTTTCGCATCATACGGCACTCCTCCATGGGCAAGAGAGGGGCGCCGATCCCAACGCTGAGACTGCACGAGAAAGAAACACCGACTCGACCCTCAAGGTTTCCCGGGCGCCTCCGACAACGCCTCTGGAGCCCTTGGAGCCTGTTTCGAGAGCCCTCCCCCCAACCCGAAGATGGAAGGAGCTCGAACCTGGGCTCGGTCCGCGAAGTTTTTTCGCACCCTGGACCGAATCTCCCCAGGTTCTCGGGCCTCGCCGGACGATAAGCCCGGTTGGAGCCGCTCTCCGGAGCCCCCAAGGAGACATTCATGGAACTGCGCCCCGACAACCACGATCGATTCAAGACACCCGGTCAGGCCGGTCAGAAGTCCACGCAGCAAGGGCTGCAGGACCACTCCGACGCCATGTCCGAGACCAAGGCTCGCGCCAGGACCGCGATGCGACGCGCGGCCCAGGCCAAGTCGAACGCCGCCGAGGAGATGGTCTTCCTGCGTCGCAAGGCACACGGCGACACGATCGATCTGTCCGAGACCGCGCGCGCGTTCACCGAGACCGTGCTGGACGACGACCAGGCGCGCACCGAACTGGTTCAGCAGCTGAAGACGGCCTACCAGAACGGCACGCTGAACACGCCCGAGCGCATCGACCAGGCCGCCGGGAAGTTGATCAGCGGCTCGTGAAGTCGGACCCGGACGGGTCCGCCAGCGAACACGAACGGCTCGATCCCGCCATGCGGGGTCGGGCCGTTCTTGCGTTCACCGAGGTCCTGGTCGTGGGGCTGGACCAACTGCGACGGACACGGGAACGAGCGCTCTTGCGGACGGCCTCCGACGCCAGCCAGTGGGCAATTCGATCGAGCTGAATTCAGTTGGAATGGGCGAATGCAGCCGGAATGCCGGGGTTTCCGCCAGATCGAGGGCAAGCCTCGGCCGGACGAGCCGATCTTCCTCGCACCCGGAATCGGTGCGCACCGGATACGGGCGCCTGATCCAACACACCCCTTCACGGACTCCGGATTGAAGATCCTCATCGGTTCCAGCATGTGCCTCCTCGCAGCGACGGCTGCGAACGCGTCTCCTCTCGCGCCCCAGGAGGGTACAGCCGCCCTTGGTGGACTCCTCGGCGGTGGCCTCTCGAACGATGATTGCTCGTCGCCCACGACGCTGGAGGGCCTGGGTTCGTTCGAGTGGAACAACGAGTCGGCAACCACCTCCGGGTTCAACGGGGGCTCGACGCCCGAGGCCGGCGGCGCGCCTTGCTACGCGTTCGGCGCCGGCACTGGATCCAGCCAGGCGATCGCGTACGACCAGTTCTTCGTCTGGACCGCACCGTGCGACGGCAACTTCGTGATCGACACGTTCGACTCGAGCATCGTGGACACGAAGCTCAACGTCCATCGCGGTACGGACTGCAGCGCGACCTGTGTCGAGGGTGACGACGACGACGGACCGGGACTTCTTTCGGTGGTCCCGCTTCCGGCCACGCAGGCCGGCGACAGTTACCTGATCCAGGTCGGGGTCTTCGCGGCGAACTCGACGACGGGCAACGGCCTGCTGAACATCCTCCGGCTGGGCGGACCCTGCCCGACGCCTCCGCTGACGATCCTGTGCGACCCCGCGAACGACCACTTCGGAGGCACGTACGTCGACCTGAGCCCCTCGACGCTCGGCCCTCCGAACTTCGCCACGAGCGGCCTGCACCTCGCCGCGACCGGTGGTCCGATCGCGCTGCACCCCGAGACCTGGGGCTACTTCATCACGTCGCTGGAAGGCACCGGCAACACCCTGATCAACCGTGGCATCCTGTGCCTCGGCGCCTCGTTCGCACGCTACAACCACCAAGTCGCGACCCTGCGTGGTCTGCCGCAACTCAACTCCGTGGGCCGCTTCGACACGAACGGCGAGTTCCAGAACTTCGTCGGCACGGGCGGTTCTGCCGGCGGCTTCGGCTTCGACGTGCCGTTCGAGATGCCGTTCATGCCGAACGGCCAGACGATCCTCCCCGGCGACACGCTGTTCTTCCAGCTGTGGTATCGCGACGTCGAGTCGGTGCCGGGTGACTCCTCGAACTTCTCCAACATGCTGCGGGTCAGCTTCCCGCCCCCCGGAGGCGGAGGTCCCGGCGGTGGAGGACCTGGCGGCGGCGGTCCCGAATGACCGAGTTCGGCGCTCCGCGCTCCGCTTGATGCAAGACGCCCCGCGTTCCATGACGGAACGCGGGGCGTCTTCGCTTCGTAGCGATCGAGCGCTACAGCATGGCCGCCACTTGGTGGGCCGCGAAGCGAGCGAAGCGCGCGGGCGAGATCATCACCATCTCCCACGAGTGCTCGGACAGATCGCCTTGGCGGTTCTCGACCCAGATCTTCATCGCATCCCGCACACGTACTTCGGACGCGTCGATGTGAAGCGAGGCGTTCCAGATGGTCTGGCCGGTCTCGGACGCGACGAGGTCGACCTGCAGGCCGAGGCGTTGCGGAGGATAGGTCTGACGATCGGTGACCGTCGGGATCAGGAGCGCGTCGAGTCGATGACGATGGGACAGCTCCAGGATCGTGCGCGGGCTGTACCACCCACGCCGGTGGGCTTCGAGCGGAGGCGTCTCCTCGAGATCCGTCGAGCGGAGTTCGATGACCTCGAACCGCGAGTTCGCCATGAACTCGGCCATCAGCGCGTCCTGGAACTCGATCGATTCGGGCTGAGCCAGGTCGTCTCCCGAGACCGGCACGATGCCGACCCGCATCAACTTGTAGCTGGCGAAGTCCGCGACGACATGGGCGTTGGCCAAGGCCGGAACCGATTGCTCGACCGGGCTGGCGCAGCCGAGTGCGAGGAGGGGTCCCGCGAGAACGAGCCCTGTTCGGAAGAACCTCATCGTTGGCCACCGTTGCGGTTCGGGGTCGGCGCAGCGCCACCGGTCGGCGTTCGCATCGAGGTCGGGTTCGTCGCACCATCGAGGGCCGGTGTCTCGGTCGCCTTGCCCGAGGGCCCGGTGCGCACCTGGATCGCCGTCTCGAGATAGCGCTTCTCGGCCTGGAGGCGCCGCATCTGGGCGGTGACGAGGCGTTCGGCCAACTCGTGCGTCTGGCCTTGAAGCGTGTTGCGCTCCAACGTCGTCGCATCCATCTGGGCCTGCATCATCGCGACCTTGGCCTCGAGCCCTTGGATGCGGCTGTCGGCGGCGCTCAGCATCTCGTGCTGACCTTCGACCTCGAGCAACAACTCGTCGCGCTCGTCGACCGCTTGCTGATACAGGTCCAGCAGCACGAGCCGGCTGCCGCGCTGGCCCTCCAGGCCATGCCCGAGCGGGTCGTCGGACACGACGGTGACGCCGTTCGAAGCGTTGCGCGCGGGCGCCACACCGACCGGACTTCCGTCGCGACCGTAGAGCGTGGAGCCCGGTGCGGTCGCGCCGTAGTCCCAACCGCTTGCGGCCGGGCCGGGCGTGGTGGTGACCGGCGTGGCCGTCGAGTTGCCGAACGGGTTCGACACGACGGACTGCGCCGTGCCGAGGGCTCCGCAGCCGGCGAGTACGGGGACGAGGATCAGGGCGTGGAAGAACTTCATATCAGGAAGGGTCCTCGGTTTCGGATGCCGACGAGGCGGGCTCGTCCTGGCTGGGCATCGCACCGGGTTGCGCGACGGGGTTCGGCGCGGACACCGGGTCGGGGGAAAGGGTGGTGTTCGGTTGGGTCGGGCTCGTATCGAGCTCGACGACGGTGACTTCACCGCAGGCGCAGTGGACTTCGATGGCCTGGATGACGCCTTCGAGGCGCACGATCTCGAGGCGCGTCTCGCCATGGACCTCGGGCTCGTCCTCGGGATCGTCGGCTTCGGCCGTGATCTCGGAAGCCAGCTGGGGCGCCCGCCCGGGATGGGCGAGGTCCAACAGCGCGATCTCGTGCGCGCCCGAGGCTGCTCCGCGTTTCAGGATGGTGGTCGACATGGTGTGTGGGTTCGGTGGTGGAGTTCGGGCTCAGCCGGTGACGTCGATGCGCCGTCCGACCTCGTCCCGTTCGGCGTGGCCGACCGGCAGATCACCCTCGCTGTGGCGTTCGGCCGCGTGGCCTTCCGGCACACCCTCAGGCGCTTCGGCGTGGTTCAGATCGAAGGCAGGCGACCCATCCTGGCCCTGCTTCTTGCGGCCGTGTTGGTCGCGCGCAGGCACCACGATCGGACGCGGCACAATGGGTGAAACGTTCGAGTCCATGGCTCAACTCCGGGTGTCCTCGCTCCCGGTCAGAGCCGAGAGCTTCTGGTTCAGGCGGTACAGCGCCCGACTGTGGATCTGGCTGACGCGCGACTCGGTGACACCGAGCACGTCCGCGATCTCCCGCAACAACAATTCCTCTGCGTAGTACAAGGTGATCACCGTCTTCTCCTGTTCGGGAAGTTCGGTGATCTGTTCGGCGAGCAGGTTCTTGAGCTCCTGCCACTCGACGCTCCCCATCGGGTCGTCGCACTGCGGATCGGCGAGCATCGCGGCCAGGCCTTCGCCGGGGCCATCGTCCAACGAGGTCTGTGCGGCACTGGCTGCGGTCGCCAGCGCCTCGTCGACGTCGTCCAACGTGCAACCGAGCTCGTTCGCGATCTCCTCGGGCGTGGGACGCACACCGTGGAGCTGTTCGAGGTTGTGGATCGCGGTCTCGAGGCCGCGCACCTTCTCGCGCCGACTGCGCGGCAGGAAGTCCTGGCGGCGCAACTCGTCGAGGATCGCGCCGCGAATTCGCGTGTAGGCATAGGTCGAGAACTGCAGCCCGCGCTCGGGCTCCCACGAATCCGCGGCGGCGATCAGCCCGAGCATCCCGAAGCCGTAGATGTCGTCCCGATCGAAGCTCGCCGTGTCGAACCCCATGCGTCCGACCAAGTGCTTGAGCAACGGGATGTGGTCGAGAATCAGTTGTTCTCGACGTGCTCCGTCCTCGTTGACTCGTTGGGGCTTCATGGCGACAGGTGTGGGGCTGGATCAGGGTCGATCAGGCCGCGGCGTCGGACGAATCCGGGAGGGCGCCGCGGGTCGCGCTCGGAACCGGTCGCAGCGCAGGAGTGGAGTCCTGCTGGGCGGGTGCCGTGCGCTTGGCGAGGGCGGCGAAGCCCTTGCCGATGGCCAGGACGGCGAGCCACGCCAAACCGCCACGGAGGCAGGCTTGGGGGAGCGGCACGTGCGTCCAGATCGATGTCAAAGCGGTCAGAGACCCCGTGCAGACGGCCAAACGCCCCATCAGGGACATCCAGAGCGTCGTGAGAGGGACTCCTTCGTAGCAGTTGTCGGCCATCGGAAACGAAAGGTTGAGGGTCCAGAAATCCGGGCGGATCAGGCGTGGGAAGCGACTTCCAAGGGCTGAGCCAAGCGGCTCAGGCGGCCCGAGATCTGCTCGAGGCAGAGCTTCTCGAGCGCGCGGCGGGGATCGAGCGCGAACGGGGCGCGGCGCGCGAGGCTGTCGGCGACGGCGGCCGAACGCGGGATCCATCCGGCCTGGCGCGGCGAGCGGCAGAGGAAGCGTTCGCAGATCGCGCGCAGCTTGCGGGCGATGGCTTGGCCCTCTTCGATGTCCCGACTCTGATTGACGATGACCTCGGGCGTGGGGATGTCGGCGCCCGTGCGCGTTCCCAGTTGGTCCAAGGCCTTGATGACGCCATAGGCATCCGTCAACGCGGTCAGATCCGGCGTCGTGACCAACAGGACGCGGTCGGCGATCGAGGCGAACTCCAGCACGTCGGGTCCGATGCCCGCGGCGCTGTCGCCCACGACCAGGTCGTACTCGAGCGCCAGATCGGCCAGCGCGCGAATCAGTCGGTTGCGCCCGAGCGTGTCGAGGCGGCCCATCGATTCGCTGCCGGAACCGGCGGGCAACACGTGCACGCCGCCCGGCCCTTCGCGGACGCAATCTCCGAGCGAAACGCCTTGTTGCAGTGCATCCTCGACGGTCGAGCCACTCTCGAGGCCCAGCACGAGATCGAGGTTGGCGAGTCCGAGGTCGAGGTCGACCATCAGCACACGCAGACCGCTCTTGGCGAGTTGCACGCCCAGGTTCGCGCACACGGTCGTCTTGCCGACGCCGCCTTTGCCACCGGTGACGAGCACGAAGGGAACGGGCAGTTTCGGTGCCATCTGGCCTTGGGGCATGAGTTGTTGGGTGGACATCAGGCCAGCCGTCCTTTGAGCAAGAGGTTGGCGAAGGTCTCCCCCTTCGCGCGATACAGGTTCCCGTCGGCCTCGGGGCCGTCGGTGAGGAATGCGATGGGCAGACGCTCGCGGCTGGCGAACTCGAGGCTCGGCGCGGGCAGCGGGGTCTCGTCGAACTTCGTCAGGACGCAGCCCTGGATCGAATCGCCCACGGCTTTGCGCGCGTGCGCCATCGTGTCGGAACTGACGCCGGCGGGCACGACCAGGTAGGGCTCGATGCGCGCCGGAACACGGCGACGCAGCAGCGCTTCCTCGAGACGTTGGATCTGGTCCATGTCCTCGGCGCCCCGGCCGGTGGTGTCCAGCACGATCAACTCCAGTTCAGGACGTTGGTGCAGCACGTCGACCAGCTTGGTCGCGTCGCGCGTCGCCATCGTCGGAACGGACAGGCGGCGGCCGATGGCACGTGCCTGTTCGACGGCGCCGACGCGGTTCGCGTCCAGGGTCGCCAACGCGACACGACGTCCCGCGCGGGACATCTGCGTCACGATCTTCGCCGCAGTGGCCGTCTTGCCGACACCCGTTTGACCGACGAGGGCCAAGATGGTGGCCGCGCCGTGACGGCGCTTGGCGTGGGCGATCGGGAAGATGGCGGCGAGTTCCTGGGCGGCCAGGTCGAGCGGGTGCAGGCCCTCGGTCAAACGACCCGCCACCGCTTCGCAGGTCCGCTCGATCAAGTTGCGCGTCGCACCGGCGCGGGTGAGGGCACGTTCGACGTCCTCGGTGGACCCGCGCGGCGCAGCGGCGGAATCGGCCAGGAGGTTCTGGGCGCTGCGACGCAGCAGGTTCAGGTCCTCGGGCGTGCGCGGCACCTCGTCGGCGACAGCCAGCTTGACGCCGGCGCGACTCTTGCGGTGGGACACGACCACGGCCTTCTCGCCATGACGTTCGCGTGCGCGCTCGAGCGCTTCACGCAGGTTTCGACCTCGGATCTCGTGAATCATCATGTCAGTCCTCAAGCTTCACAATCGCCACGGTCTCCACCGCTTTCGCGGGGACGACCTCGTTGTAGGAGAGCACCGCCACCGTGGGCAGCGTCGTGCTCGCCAGTTCGTTCAGGAAGCGGCGCACGTTCGAGCGAACGAGCACCACCGCGTTCTTGCCGCTCTGCGCGGCCAGGGCCAGCGAATCGCCGAGGCGCTGCATGACCGATTGGAGGTACGCCGGGCTGACCGGCTGGGCGTTCTCGTCGTTGCCGACGCCGACCGCGGCCGCGAGACGACCCTCGAGCGCGGGATCCAGCGTCACCGCATAAACGGTGCCGTCGGGGCCGGCGTGCTGATCGCAGATCGCGCGGCCGAGGCGCTGACGCACCAGTTCGGTCAACGCTTCGGGATCGCGCGTCTGCTGCACGTGATCGGCGAGCACTTCGAGGATGGCCGGCATGTTGCGCACGGACACGTCCTCCTTGAGCAGGTTGCGCAGGACCTTCTGGATCTCGCCGAAGCCCATGCGGTCGGGGACCAGTTCCTCGACGACGGCCGGGGAGACCTCTCGGGCGTTCTCGATCAGCTCCTTCACGTCGTCGCGGGTCAGCAACTCGCCCAGGTTCTGGCGGATGACCTCGGAGATGTGGGTGACGAGCACACTGGTCGGATCGATCACGGTGTAGCCACGCAACTCAGCCTCATCGCGGTCCTTGGCCTGGATCCAGCGCGCGGGCAAACCGAATGCCGGATCGACCGTTTCGACACCGGGGATGTCGCCGGACGCGGTGCCCGGATCCATCGCCATGAACGCGCCGGGCTCGACCACGCCGCGGGCGACCTCTTGGCCCCCCACGCGCAAGGCATAGGCGTTCGGTGCGAGCTTGATGTTGTCCTTGATGCGGATCGGGGGCAGCACGACGCCCTCTTGCAGGGCGAAGCGACGGCGCAGCTGCGCGATGTGGTCGAGCACACCGTTGCCGCCCTTGTCCTGGACCATCGAGATCAGGCGGTAGCCGATCTCGAGGCACGCGCGGTCGACGCGCAGCAGTTCACCCACGCGTTCGTCGTCGGCCTCGTCGGCACCTTCGGCGTCCGCACCCTCGGCGGAGACGGCGGCGGCACCATGCGTCTCGTCGAGGTCCTCTTCCGCGCTCTTCGTGACGTTCCAGACGATCGCCAGGACCGACGCGAGCACGAAGAAGGGCAGCTTGGGCATGCCGGGCAACATGCCGATCGCGAACATGGCACCGGCGGCGATCAAGGTCGCTTTCGGGCGCCCGGTGACCTGGCGCATCAGCACCGGTCCGAGGCTCGACGCGCTGGTCTCCTTCGTGACGAGCACACCGGCGGCGGTCGAGATGAACAGCGCCGGGATCTGCGACACGAGGCCGTCACCGATCGTCAGCTTGGAGTACGTGTCGAACGCCTCCCCCATCGAGCGACCCTGCATGGTGGCGATCGTGACGCCCCCGACCAGGTTCAGCGCGGTGATGATCAAGCCCGCGATCGCGTCACCGCGCACGAACTTGGACGCACCGTCCATCGCTCCGTAGAACTCGGCCTCCTGCGCCACGTCGTCGCGCCGTTGCCGTGCGACGTCGGCGTCGATCACACCTGCGTTCAGGTCGGCATCGATCGCCATCTGCTTGCCGGGCATCGCGTCCAGCACGAAGCGCGCGGCGACCTCGCTGATCCGACCAGAACCCTTCGTGATGACCACGAACTGGATGATGATCAAGATCAGGAAGACGACCATGCCGACGGCCAGGTCGTCACCGCCGACGTAGTTGCCGAACGCGGTGATGACCGAACCCGCGTCACCGCCGGTCAGGATCAGACGCGTACTGGCCACGTTCAGCCCGAGGCGGAACATGGTCGTGAACAAGAGCAACGTCGGGAACGTCGACAGATCGGTCGCGCGCCGCGCGTTCAGCACGACCATCAGGAGCAGCACGGCTCCCGTCAGGTTCGCGGCGAGCAACAGGTCCAGGAACACCGGCGGCAGCGGCGTCAGCAACGTGACCAGGAGACCCTGAAGGCCCAGGCCGAGCAGCCAATCCGACCAACGCTTCAGCAGCACGCCGAAGCGGTCGGTGTTCAGGGAACTGGGGGAAGGGGCAGCCATGTGGGATTACCGGTAGGGCGGAGCGGCGCTCAGGCGCCGGACGTGGCCGCCTTGCGACCCTGGACCTTGAAGACGTAGGCGAGGACGCCCGCGACGGCCTGGAAGAGGTCTTCCGGCACCTCGTCGCCGATCTCGACCTCGCGGTGCAGAGCCCGCGCGAGCGGCGGATCCGGGTGGATCATCACGCCCGCTTCCTTGGCGACCTCGCGGATGCGGAAGGCGACGCTGTCGACACCTTTGGCGACGACGATCGGCGCCTTGCCCGAGCCTTCGTCGTACTTCAAAGCGACGGAGAAGTGCGTCGGGTTCGTGACGACGACGGTCGCATCCGGAACGTCGTTCATCATGCGCCGGTTGGACATCTCGCGCTGGACGCGGCGAATGCGCGCCTTGACCTGCGGATCGCCCTCGGTGTTCTTGTACTCGTCGCGCACTTCCTTCTTGCTCATGCGCATGTCCGTGCGGTGTTGATGCTGCTGGTAGAGCAGATCGGTGACGGCCAGGACGATCACGACCGCGATGCCGGCGAGCGCGCTCTTCAACGCGATCACGCCCATGCCGATGACGGCCGGACGCAGGTCGTTGCCGGCCATCGGACTCATGTCTTCCAGCTGGAAGTAGCTGGCGCTGACGATCGCGCTCATCACGAGCAGGATCTTCAAGGTCGCCAGTCCGGTGCGAACGACCGAGCGCATGCTGAACATGCGCTGAAGGCCCTTCATCGGGCTGAGCTTGCTGGGATCGAGACC
>JAJDEX010000155.1 GCA_029259575.1 Planctomycetota bacterium
GTGCAAGTGTGCCACACCGACGCCGATCGTGATGAGCGTGAACATGTTCGGCATCCGCCTTCGGATCGAGTCCACACCTCGAATCAGGATCGGCCAGCCGGCGTAGGCCACCACAACCGTGGTGAACACGAACTCGAGGAAGCTGCCCACGCGGGCGCCAACAAGATCGTGGACCGGGGATCCTGGCAACAGCATGTCCCCCATCGCGAGGATCACGACAGGTAGGCTCAGAGCGGCCGCGATCAAGCATCGCCGCGTCATGTCCCGCAGTTCGGAATCATCAGGCTCTGCAATCGCCGACTCCGGTTCCAAGGCCATGCCGCAGATGGGACAGGACCCCGGTCCGACCTGCCGCACGTCGGCATGCATCGGACAAATGTAGGTCGCATCGATCAGGCCGGCAGATGGACGTGGGCTCCGGGGTGCCAAGTAGTCCTCTGGCGCGCGATTGAACTTCTGCTCACACGACACAGAGCAGAAGAAGTACTCGGTCCCTTTGAACTCCGTATGTGCGGCAGCGCCCTCATCGGTCACGGACATTCCGCACACCGGATCCGTGTGCGTAGCGTTCGAATCGGTTCCCCCGCAGCATCCATCAGCCTGGACATACGTCGCAGCGGAGACTTCGAACTTGTCTCGGCAACTCAGCGAGCAGAACCAGTACGACTGTCCATCATGCTCCAGGTGAGCTGTGGCGGACTCCTTGGTGACGGTCATTCCGCAGACGGGGTCCTTCGTGATCATGTTCATGTAGTCGCTCGCCATTGATTTCTTGCAGGATATCGAACCATGGGGTCCATGAGCGACCCAGGCACCGCCCTGGATCGCTCCCATAGGACAGCTCGAATCAGCGATCCTCCCCCTTACCGTGGTCGTGGTCTCCATGCTCTTTGGGCGCGGCGGCCTTGGATTCCTTCTTGCCCTTGCGCTGTTCGGCCCATGCGGCATCGAGCTTGGCGAGGTGACCTGCGGGATCCTTGTCGAAGGCGCCGACGCAGCCCTTGCAGCAGAACTGTACAAGGCGGTTGCCTACAACACGTTGAACCGGATCGCCCATCGAACCGAGCTTGCTCTTGTCCCGAATGAGGCAGGTCTCGAAAGGGTAGTCCTTGACCTGGCTCTCTATGACGGCGGCATCGAGAGCGGCAACGAACTTGCCGGGGTCCCTGTTGAGCTTCTTGGCGCATCCGCCGCAACACGTGCGAAAGAGCCGATTGCCGATGACCACGTCCACCGCGATGTTCTTGCCGTCCTCGACGAGCGGTTCCCCAGAGACGATGCACGTCTCGAGCGGATAGTACGCCGACTGCTGGGCAGCGATGGCATTGTTGACGATCTCCATGTACTTGGCCGTGTCCGCTTCGAAGGTCTTCACGCACCCCTTGCAGCAGAGCTTCACCTGGGAGCCCTGCGCTTCGACCGCGATGGGTTCCCCCATCGAACCGAGTTTCTCACCGCTCACAGGGCACGTCGTAAGAGTGAAGGGATCATTGGGGGCGGGTGCCTTCTCTGTCACCTTGCTGGCCTCCGATTCCTGCGAGGCGAGGGACGCCTTGACGAAAGCGTCCTTCTTGTCGGTGTCCCAGGCCAGGAACTTCGTGTCGCAACCGGAGCAACAGAACCCGATTCGGTGGCCGCCATACTCAGCGAAGGTCTTGCCATCGATGGCCTCGTTGCCGATGGGACAGAGCTTGTTGATGGCCTCGTCTTCGGGTGCTCGGTTCGTGGATGCGAACGCCATCGTTGCAGCGCACGCGAGGATGAGGAGAGTCAGTAGATGTTTCATGGTTGGGTTACTTGAGGTTTGAGGGTTCTAGGTGCTCGCCTGCGTAGCAGGCTCAAGAGTTGGGTCCAATGCTTCCGAGCCGCGACTTCGGAGCTTCAGCTCCTCGACGAGGCAGTACAGCGTTGGCACGACGAAGATCGTGATGAGGGCAACGGTCATGCCCCCGATGGATGGGATGGCCATGGGGACCATCACGTCAGCTCCACGTCCTGTGGAGGTGAGTACTGGGATCAGCGCGAGGGTTGTCGTTGCTGTCGTCATCAGGCAGGGGCGAATCCGGCGCTTGCCTGCCTTCACGGCGGCCTCGATGACAGCCTGCTTGTCGCGCGGCTTGTCCTTCTCGAACGTCTGCTTGAGGTAGGTCGCCATGATGACTCCGTCATCCGTGGCGATCCCGAACAGGGCCAGGAAGCCCACCCAAACTGCGACGCTCAGGTTCAGCGCCCGCACCTGGAACAGCTCACGAAGATCAGCGCCGAACAGCGACGTGTTCAAGAACCAGTCCTGCCCGTACAGCCACAGCATCAGGAATCCTCCCGACCATGCAACGAACACGGCCGAGAACACGATCCCCGTGGTGATGGTGGACCTGAACTGCAGGTACAGGATGAGGAAGATGACAAAGAGTGCGAGAGGCAGGACCACGCGCAACTTGGCCGCAGCGCGTTGCTGGTTCTCGTAGTTCCCCGCGAAGCGATACGAAACACCCGCTGGGAGCTCGTACTCGCCCGACTCGATGACACTCGCGAGGTAGGCTTGGGCCTCCTCGACGACGTCGACCTCGGCACGATCTGGCTGCTTGTCGAACAGTACGTACGCGACGAGGAACGTGTCCTCGCTCTTGATGTTCTGTGGACCCGGTGTGTAACGGATCTCGGCCAGTTGCCCCAGTGGCACCTGAGGACCCGTCGGAGTGGGAACCAGGATCGCGCCCAGCTGTTCGATCTCGTCGCGCCGCTCTCGCTGATAACGAACCCGCACGGGGTAGCGTTCCCGGCCCTCCACAGTCGTGGTGAGCTTCTTACCGCCGATGGCCACTTCGATGACGTCCTGGACTGCACGCACGGACAGTCCATAGCGGGCAATGGCCTTTCGATCGATGTCGAGCTCGAGGTAAGGCTTGCCGATGACGCGATCTGCGATGACTGTTGCTGGACGCACGCCAGGGACGTCACGAAGCAGCTGCTCGAAGTCCATCGCGACCTGCTCGATCGTTTCCAGATCTGGGCCGTACACCTTCACTCCCATCGTGGCTCTCATGCCCGTCTGCAACATGATGCGCCGGGTCTCGATGGGTTGAAGCATCGAGGCCGTCGTCATCCCGGGAATCGTTGCGGCCTTCTCGATCTCGGCCCAGATGTCCTTGGGGCTCCCGATGTGATCGCGCCATTGGCGGAAGGCTCGACCATCGTCGTCCTCGATGAGTTCATGATTCTCGTCCAGAACGAATTGCTCGCTCTCCGCGTCATACCGATACCGACCTCGTGCACCGGAATCGTCGAGCTTGTACTCCGGTTTGTAGGTGATAACCGTTTCCACCATCGAGATCGGTGCGGGGTCGAGCGCGCTGTCCGCGCGACCGATCTTGCCCACGACCTCCTCGACCTCGGGAATCGCCCGGATCAACATGTCCTGCTGCTGCAAGAGATCGAATGCCTCACCGATGGATGCGTGGGCCATGGTGACCGGCATCAGCAGGAACGACCCCTCGTCCAGGCGAGGCATGAACTCCTTACCCAGTCCCGGGAACGTGTGAGTCATCGTGACCCACGGTTTCGACTTGCGAACATCCTCGCGGGTGACGGGGTCCGGTCCAGCGACCGACTCTGGAAGCACCGCCCTCACCAGGTTGGCGCCGGCAGCCAGCGGCGTTGCGAGTGGTCCGGTCACTCTCGAGAAGCCGAGCCAGACGAACAGACCCAGAGTCACCAATGCCGTGGGGATGACCAGGAACACCAGCTTGTTGGAGAGACACCAGCGGAGTACGGGCTCGTAGCACCAGATGAGGATCTGGAACGCTACGAGTACGACGCCGATGAGCCCCAAGGTGAACAGGAGGTTCACGATAGGTCGCCCCGGGCCGAGTGGCTCCCAGAGTCTTGCGAGCACGACCCCTACGACGACGGCCACGACGAGACTCAAGGACTTCACGATGACCGTCCTCAACCGAGCTGGCAGGGAAGTCTCGACGTAGGCCCAGAGGCCCAGCACGATGAGAGGAGTTCCCACCCACCAACGAGTGAGTGCGGAGGCCAGCACGCCTCCAGCCACCAAGAGAGCAGCCTTGATCCAACGCCGTTTCTGCCCGGGGACCGCTCCCCGACCCAGCAGGAAGTGAGCCGCCGGGGGAATGATCACCAGGGCCACCACGATCGAACCGAGCAAGGCGAACGTCTTCGTGTACGCCAGTGGCTTGAAGAGCTTGCCCTCCGCACCTTCCATCGTGAAGACCGGGAGGAAGCTGACGACGGTGGTCAGGACAGCCGTCATCACGGCGCCACTGACCTCCGTTGCGCCTAGGTAGACGCTCTCGAGCCGTTGCTTCGCGGTCTGGCCCGGGGCGACGTGATTGAGGACGTTCTCGGTGAGCACGATGCCCACGTCGACCATCGTGCCGATCGCGATCGCGATACCAGATAGCGCCACGATATTGGCATCGACGCCGAAGTGCTTCATCGCGATGAAACAGATCAGCACGGCCAACGGCAGGAGTCCGGAGATGAGAGCTGCACTGGTCAGATGTCCGACCATCACGAGCACGACGATAATCGTGACGAGGATCTCGTGTTCCAGTGCGGAGTTCAGGGTCCCCAGCGTCTCGTAGATCAGTCCGGATCGATCGTAGAACGGCACAACCGCGAGGCTCGATGTGCGGCCATCCTCGAGGACCTTGGACGGTAGCCCCGGGGCGATCTCCTCGAGCTTGTCCTTGACCCGATTGATGACGGCCAGCGGATTGGCTCCGTACCTCACGACCACCACGCCACCGACAGCCTCGGCGCCCCCCTTGTCGAGCGCGCCACGACGGATAGCGGGACCGCGTGAGACGGTTGCGATCTGCCGAATCGTGATGGGGACGTTATCGGACGAAGCGACGACGATGTCCTCGATGTCATCCAAGCTCTCGATGAAGCCGAGGCCCCGGATGACATACTCGGCACGATTCACCTCGATCGTCCGCGCCCCCACGTCCACGTTGGAGGCA
>JAJDEX010000156.1 GCA_029259575.1 Planctomycetota bacterium
GAAGTTGTGATAGCCCTCGCCGAGCGTGATGAAGGCGAGCCAGAAGCTGTCCCGAGCGGACGTCGTCTTCGAGTACGGACGCGTGCCGATCATGTGCGCGATCGAGTTGATCGAGAACGTCGTGTGCCACTGCAGCACGAGGCGCAGGAAGCCCGCGACCAGGACGGCGCCGAGCGGGTCACCCCAGATCATGCCGAGGGCGGCCGGCATGATGACGCCGGCGAGTACGGCCAACGGGATGTAGTACTTGTGCTGGAACCGAACGAGCGGGTCGCTCAGCAGATTCTTCACCAGCGGCATGTTCGGGTCCTTGTCGACGTGACGCAGGACCCAACCCACGTGCGCCCACCAGAAGCCGCGCTTGATGTTGTACGGGTCGCCGTCCTCGTCGCAGTTGGCGTGGTGCGCGCGGTGATCCGCCGACCATGCGAGCGCCGAGTTCTGGACGCCAGCGGCACCGAAGAACAGGTAGAACGCGCGCAAGAGCGGCGAGGCCTGGTACGTCGAGTGCGAGAACAGGCGGTGGTATCCGCCCGTGATCGCGAGGCCGCAGAAGAACGCCATGGCGACGGCGAGGCCGACGGTCCACCACGAGACGCCCCAGACCGCCATGTAGACGATGGCGAAGGCGCCGACCGCATGGGCGACTCCGAGGAAGATCGTGTTCGTCCAGCTCAGCGGGTGCTGCTCGAAACGGGGATCGTCCTGGCCGTCCATGAGCTGAGGAACCATTCCGGGTTGACCGGCGTGGGCTGCTTTCATCGGGTTCACTTGAGCCGCCGCGCTGGCGGACTCGGGCTGGCCTGCCGAAGAGGGATGGGTTGCTGTAGAAGACACAGTAGGAGAGTTCGTCACGTCCAAGGGAGCGCCTCGACCCAGTTCGGGTCCGCGAGGTTCACGGGTTCCCAGCTTCAGGAGTGATCCAGCGGAAGGGGACGATCCAGGGGGCCGGGAGGGTGACACCGTCTCGCAAGACGACGTCTCCGATCTCCTTCGGCACCGGGGTCGGGCTCTTGCCGTGAATTTGCCTGGGGCTGGGATCGAGTGCTTGTTGGGAGGAGAGTGGGAGGTCTTCCACGTGGGCCCAGAGGGGTCCTGGATCGCGGAAGGCCAGAGATTCTAGCTCATACGAGCCGGTGATAGTCGGGTTGTCCCCGATGCACGATTCTGCGTCTATACGTACCCGTACCCATGACCTGTTCCCTCGACACGCCACGAATTGGATTCTTGGTCGGGATCCTTGGAGTGGCCTTCTTGGCATCGTCCTGCGGGGTGACCCCCGATCCAGGGCCTGTAGAGCCGCGTCTCATCGTGGTGCGACATCCGGTGACCCCGGGCCATGTTCAGCGACTCCTGGACGCTCCGCCCGTGCGTTGGACCCTGGTCGGACCGGAGGGGATTTCGTTCGATTTCGAAGGGCGAGCGGTCGGCCGGTCCAGCTATTCCATCGACGACCTGCCGGAGGGGTGCCCCTACACGGACCTCGGGGTCGTGAGGTTCGAGGATGGCGGACCCGCTCGGACCTTGTCCTTCGTCTTCCACGGTCCGGACGAGGACCACGGCGTCGTCGTCTACGAGCAGTCGGCCGACGGCGACTTCCACCTGCTCGCTCGCACGCGTCCTGGGGTGCAGGCCTACGACTGGCCCGTGTTCGCGCACGATCGCACGACGCTGGCGGTGTGGGGCGACGGGCTCGACCAGTACGCGCGCAACGGCGCGTGGTTCGAGCCGACGGCTTCGGTGCGCGGTGGTTGGTTCAAGGCGTTCCCCGTCGTCAGCGATCAAGGACGTGTGGCGGCGCGGTTGATTCGCCCGAATCCCTATGCGGAAGCGGTCGTCGTCGACGGTGTCGTCGGAGAGGAGTGGGAGCGCGTGCGCGACCCGGTCTTCAGCATCGATGGCGCACACGTCGCCTACATGGCGCGCCGGGACGGGGAGTGGCACCTCGTCGTCGACGGACTTCCCCATGGGCCGACCCAAGACCTGCGCATCGCCGCGTGGAGTCACGATCCGTCGCTTCCCATTCTGTTCGTGCTTCGCGGTGAGGGTCCGGGCGCGACCGACGTCCTGGGCGTCATGGACGCGAACCTCGTCGACGTGAGTGCGTTCGATGCACTGGACCCGCGAAGGGACCTGCCGCAAGGCCCGTTCGCTCCGCGTCGTTAGCCCTCGAACAACGAACGATTCGGTCCGAAGCGCTCGAGGTACGGCTTCAACCGCAACTTGCGACGCGTGCTGTCCGAGGTCATGTAGCGGATCTTGCCGAAGACCTCGCGCTCGGGTCCCCACGCACGGTCGAACAAGCCGAACACCCAACCGATCCCTGAATCGGAGTTCGGATCGCGCCCGTCGAGGGCATACCGTTGATTCAGTTCGAGCGCGATGGCGAAGCCCTCTTCAGGACTGGCGCTCCAGTGCAGGATCTTCTTGCCCCACAGCATGCGCAGGTAGTTCTCGATCCGGCCCTCGACGCGCAGTTGTCGTTGCGCCGCGTTCCAGATGTCGTCGTGCGTCGCGGCGCGGTCGAAGGCCATGAGGTCGTAGACGTGAGGTCGCGGGTCGTTCGCGTGTTCGGCGAGCGTGCGGCGCGCCCAGTCCGGAAGGCCCGCGTACGTCCCGAACTTCCCGTTGCCGAACGCGGACTGCGCGCCCAGTTCCCGCCACGTCACGAGTTGATCGAGGAACGCATCGACGTCCGGCGACGCGTTCCACCAACCCATGTTCTTGCCGTGGAAACCTGGGTCGATCTGCGACGGTTTCCAGCCCGCGTGTCGGGCAACGACGTCGAACACCTGGTGTGAACCGACGTGACCGAAGTGCAGGTGGGCTGAGAGTCGGCTCGAGACGTCGACCTGTCCGCGCGCGTCGGCGTACGTGTTCAAGCAGCCACCCAGGAACGCCTTCAACGTGCGTTCGCCGGAGCGACTGCCGCCTTCGAAATCCACGGGCGGCACGGAGCACTCGAAGTCGATGTCGTCCAGGCCTCCCGGCTTCAGCAGCGCCTCGAGGTCGGCCGCAGGCCAACGCTTCAATACGTCGCGGTCCAGTTCGATCGGCGTCGGAAGTTCCTTGCGCGCCAACGGATCCCGCGATGGTCCTGCTCCCAGATGGGGCACGAGGTTCTTGTGCAAGTACCGGCGGAAGTCGTACGCCCGCGCGAACGTCTTGTCCGGTGCGCGCAACGGCAGGATGCCTACGCCGTCGACCGACTCCAGGCGCACGTCTAGCTTTCTGGCGGCCGCGTCGATCATGCGCGGCAGGAAGAACATGGGCGACTCGTCCGTGACGACGACCGCAGCCTTCGCGGCGAGTGCTTCGAGCAGTCCTTGGCCCTCGCCCGCCACCGGCTCGACGTACGGGTGGTAGGTGACGTTCTTGGACGCGAACGCAGACTGGTTGTCGCGCATCCCTTCGATCAGGAACCGGTGGTGACGTTCGGAGGACCAACGATAGCCGGCGCGCAAGGGTTCGAGGATC
>JAJDEX010000157.1 GCA_029259575.1 Planctomycetota bacterium
GCCAACTGTAGAACCTGAATGGCGATGACCTACCCCTCGGACCTCTCCGCCCTGGCTCATGCGCTCTTGGGTATCAAGGGCTCCCTCACGAGCAGCTGGAACGCCCTCGGCCGGCTCCATTCGAACAACGCCCCGGTCTTCGAGTACCCGAACAACCCAGAGGCCAGCAAAGCTGTCGCCGAGGAGGTTCATCACCTGTCGGGCGGTCTATCGGTCGTGTTTCTGATGGCTCTACTAGAAGCGCACATCGATCCGAATGAGCCGAGGAACAACCCCACCTGGCATGCCTTCCTTGACCGCCTCGACCCGGAGAACCACAAGAAGCTGAAGGCGTACAAACACGTTCGCCACTCCGTGGCTCACGGCATCGAAGGAGCTCGGGCCTTGAAGAACCAGGATCATGCCAAGTGCTTCGACGAAGTCATGGCCAGGAAGCAGCCGAGCGACCGCATTCAAGGAGTGCGGGTGCACAACGACAAGCGAATTGAGCTGGCCAACGGGGTCGGGGTGGAGTGCTTTCTCTTCCTGCGATCAATCGTAGACGGCGCTCTCCAGGCGGAACTCGCAAGCTGCGATGCGTAGCGGCGGTCTAAGCAGAAGGCCCCACCTATGCTTTCCCGCGACGACCTCGCCAACCTCCTCCGATCCGGCGTCGTCAGCGATCTCATCCACGCCGACTGCTCGATGGCCACGGCGCGAGCGATCGGCAAGAACGCCAACGCCATCAACAAGGGTGATGGGAACATCGGATCTACCTTCGGATCGATCCAGCGCATCGCTGAGCGCGACGCCCTGCTGTCGACGGCTCGCATCCACGACCGCGCCTCCAAGCGGAATCCGTCCAAGTGCCTCCGGCAGGTCGTGGATCACCTCAGACCCGAGTCCGGCTCTCCTCCACCTTTGGTCGATCGGCACAACTTGGCCGTGGACCTCAACCGGTACGGCATGGATATGGAGACTGCAAACTCTGTGCGAACCCTCGAGGAGCGGGAGGTGGCCGAGATCCTTGTGGACTTCATCGACGAGCGCCTGACCCACCGGCGGACCGTGGTCTCGTTGACGCGGAACAGTTCGGTCAGGTCAGACATCTTGAGCATCTGACGGCCACCTGAGAGGGGGCTCGGGGCCGGGTCTCCGCTTGCGCTTGGTCGTGGCGGGAACCGCCTCCTGAGCAGAGACCACCAAGCGGTGGAGTAGCGCTTCGGTCTTGGTCGCTCCGATCGCCTCGGTCAGGGACACGATGTCGGAGGCGTTCAGGGGAGCGAGGGGGTTGTCGGTCTGGGTCGTCATCTTCAGGTACTCGGATCATGGGCCTCCAGGAGCGAGAGAGGGCCACTCGCAAACGCAAGCAGGCCACAAGCGAGCCCACAGGAGGCGGAGTCAGCAGGGTTCTCCGCGGACCCCAGCCCGTTAGACTGTCCCGCCCGCCGCCTCCCCCAGCCCTCGAGCACCTTGACCCGCTACCTCGTCACCAGCGCCCTGCCCTACGCCAACGGCCCGATCCACTTCGGGCACGTCGCGGGGGCCTACCTGCCCGCCGATGTCTACGTCCGCACCCTGCGCATGCTGGGCGAGGACGTGTTGTACGTCTGCGGCACCGACGAGCACGGCGTCGCGATCACGATCAACGCCGAGAAGGCGGGCCAGGAGTACGGCGAGTACGTGAAGCACTGGCACGCGGACATCAAGCAGACGTTCGACGAACTGGGCATCGAGTTCGACGTGTTCTCCGGCACCAGCCAGTGCGCACAACACGTCGAGACCAGCCAGGAGTTCTTCACCCAGCTCGACGCGAACGGCTTCCTCGAGAAGCGCACGACCGAGCAGTTGTTCTGCCCCAAGGACGAGATGTTCCTGGCGGACCGTTACGTCGTCGGCACGTGCTACTCGTGCGGCAAGCCCGGCGCGCGTGGCGACGAGTGCCCCAGCTGCGGCACGTGGATCGATCCGCTCCAGCTGACCGAGCCCGCGTGCAAGCTGTGTGGCACGACGCCCGAGCGCAAGGCGACGACGCACTGGTACCTGGACCTGCCCAAGCTGCGCGACGCGAAGATCGGCGACTGGATCCAGAACCACGAGTGGAAGCCGAACGTCGCCGCCTTCATCCAGAACCTGCTCGACGACGTCCCGCAACGCGCGATCACGCGCGACATGCGTTGGGGCGTGCCCGTCCCTTCCGAGGTCTCGGGTGACGAGCAGGACAAGGTGCTCTACGTCTGGTTCGACGCGCCGATCGGCTACGTCTCCTTCACCAAGGAGCTCATGGCAGCACGCGGCACACCGGACGCGTGGAAGGACTGGTGGCAGTCCCCGGACACGCGCCTCGTCCACTTCATCGGCAAGGACAACATCCCCTTCCACTGCCTCGTGTTCCCCTCGATGCTCTACGGCGTCCAGCAGGACTACGTGATGCCCTGGCAGGTCCCCGCGAACGAGTTCTACAACCTGGCGGGCGGCAAGTTCTCGACGTCCGAGGGCCGCACACTCGACCTCGACACGTTCTTCGAGACCTACGACCGCGAGGTCACGCGCTTCTACATCCTGTCGACGCTGCCCGAGACGGCGGACGCGGAGTTCAACCTGGACAACCTCGTCACGCTGAACAACGCTGCGCTCGCCGGCAACCTGGGCAACCTGATCACGCGCGTGCTCAAGTTCATCGCCAAGAACAACGACAACCAGGTCCCGCAGCTGACGGAAGCGCATCGCGAGCAGTACGACACGATGATGCTGACCGACTGCGGCGAGATCGGCGACCCGGCCGAATGGGTCACGCAGTACCGCTTCCGCAAGGCGGCCGAGACGCTCATCGCGAACGCCAGCGTCGCGAACGTGTTCATGCAACGCACCGAACCGTGGGCGCTACGCAAGACGGATCCCGAAGCCGCCGCCAGCGCGTTGAACACGCTGTGCGAGTACATCCACTGGCTCGCGCGCTGGATGGTCCCGTTCCTGCCGAACAAGGCGCAGGCGTTGTGGGAGATGCTCGGTCGTCCCGGCAAGGTCGCGGATCAACCGTGGCCCGGCGTGCCCCAGCGCGCCACGTGGCGGTCGTTCGAAGGCGGCGAGGCGCTCGGCGAACCGGCCGCGCTCTTCCCGCGCATGGACGCGCCGGTCGCGGCGGACGCCTAGGTCGGATCCCTCCCTGGAGACCGGGAGCCTGCGGTCGAGCGGGACCTCCCCGTGGAACGTCCGGGCCAGCGCTCCTCCGCTCGAGGCGCATCTGCGCTCGTGTACGACCCGAGGGCGAAATGGGCCCGTCACGACCTCGCGCGGAGGTCAGCACCCAAGCAAGGACCGGCCCCCCACCGAAGTGGAGAACCGGTCCTCAGATCGACAGCCGCGAAAACGGTCTAGACGGATTCCTTCAAGCCCTTGCCTACGCGGAATCCAACACGTCGCCCTGCCTCGATGGCAATGGGGGCGCCAGTGTGTGGATTGCGTCCGACACGGGCCTTGCGCTCCTTCACCTCGAAGGTGCCGAAGCCGGTGATGGTGACCGCCTGGTCCGAGCGGAGCCCTTCCTTGATCCCGTTGAGGACCGTGTCGACCAAGCGACCCGCCTGGAGCTTGGAGGTTCCAAGCTCGTCAGCGACGTAGGTGACTAAGTGGCTCTTGTTCACGGTGATCTATCGAGTCAGAGGAGACGAATTAGCGACGGCGCGTGGCCTTCTTCTTGGTCGCCTTGCGCTTGGTGGCCTTTTTCTTGGTCGCCTTGCGCTTGGGGGCCTTCTTCTTCGCCTTCTTCTTGGTGGCCTTTTTCTTGGTCGCCTTGCGCTTGGTGGCCTTCTTCTTGGCCTTCTTCTTGGTTGCCTTGCGCTTGGTGGCCTTCTTCTTGGCCTTCTTCTTGGTGGCCTTCTTCTTCGTCGCCTTACGCTTGGTGGCCTGTTTCTTGGTCGCCGTGCGCTTGGCTTTCTTCTTGGTGGCCTTCTTCTTGGCCTTCTTCTTGGTGGCTTTCTTGCGCGTGGCCTTTTTCTTGGTGGCCTTGCGCTTGGTTGCCTTCTTCTTGGTGGCCTTCCGTTTGGTGGCCTTCTTGCGTGTAGCTTTCTTCTTCGCCATGAGAGAAGTCTCCTTGGACTCGTTGGTCCGGGGTTGGGATGAGCCTGGGTAGGCTCATTCAGGAAGCCACGACATCGCGTGTAACATCGGCGGACCGGATAGATGGCTTTCCTTCGGAAACCCATCTTTCTGCCCGAAAACGCCGACTCAATGCCTTCCCGGGGTGCTGCTCGTAACGATCTTCCCAGGCGGAACACTTGCGGAACCGGCGGCAAGTACGATGGAACATCGCGAGAGCAGAGCCCTGTAAGTGACTACAGAGTCATAGGTTGCGTCGTTTCGAAGCGTCGACGGGAAGCGCTCGCTCAGGCTCTCACCGGCCCCCCACTGCGGCTCCGAACGCTCCCAGGCGAGCGCCGGATCGAAAGCTCGCTCCGGACGAAAAAAAACAACAGCCAGGAGGGACTCGAAATCCCGCCTGACTGTGGAGCTGAGCGCCCCTTGTGGAGAACTCTGTGGAGGAGCGTAGCTTCAGGGTACCTGGAGCACCGATCCACGCGCGCGCTTAGAAGAGGTCGTCGAGAGCCTGGGAGGCCTGGGACGAGTAGTCGTCGGCGAGCTCTTCCCCTTCGGGCGTGGGCCGGACCGCGATGTCCTCGAACGTCGCCGAGAGTCGGCGTGCCGTCTCCTGCGCATAGAAGCGAATGAGGCCGAGGTTCGTCCGTTCGTCCCAGACGATCGCCAGCAGGGTTCGCTCCCCCACCAACGTGACCTGGATGCTCTGCCGTTCGCCTTGGTGCGCGAGCGTGCTGAACTCCTCTTCGCCGAGCAGCTGCGCCATCTGCTTCGTGGCCGCGAACGACCCGGCCGTCAGCGCGGAGAGTGAATCGACCGAGGTCGATGCCGCCTCACCGCGACGGGTGACGAGGTGACCTTCGCGGTCGATCAGGAGCGCACAACGCGCCCCCGACAACTCGAGGAACCCATCGAGCTCTTGGTCGA
>JAJDEX010000158.1 GCA_029259575.1 Planctomycetota bacterium
GGGGGGCCCGGGGGGGGTGCCCTCCCTGTGGCCCCCCCCGGGGGGGTCCGGCGACTCCTGACGACACATTCGTCCTGGCTGAATCCGTTCGAAGGCTGGCTCAACCTGCTGGACGAAGGCAGCAGTAGTGGTCCCCGGATCCATCGCAAGGTACGCCTCACGAGTTCCGCTCCAGGACGCTAGCGGTGCTTGTAGTCGGGACAGGTCTTCGCGTTCGGCCGCTCCGGCCGCGTGCACGCATCGCCGTAGTCCCACTTGCACTTGTCGCAGAGGTAACCACTGCTACCCGTCGCGAACAGCTTGCCGAAGACGGCGCTGAGCTTCTGCCAGAGGGATCGCATGGCCTCGATCATAGCGAGGAGGCGCCGGGTTCGTCACCGGGGACCCGGCTCGCACGAGAGAGCGGGCCGGTCCCCGAAGGAGACCGGCCCGCTCGTCAGTCCTGGGCTCAGGGGTTGCTCCCGTTCGGAAGCAACACGCATGCGAGTCAGCGCGAGGCGCGCCCGCCGGAGATGACTTCGATCTTGAAGACGTCGAGCAATCGCAACTGGGCATCGGTCTCCAGCGTGACGGCCGTCGCTTCGCGGCGCGTCGTGCCCTGGATGCCGATCTGGTAGCCCTCGTAGTTCGACAGGTCGTAGCGCCCGCTCGACGAGAGAACCTCGACCTTGCGCTCACCGGACCAACGCAGGTACCAACGGGTCGGCTTGCCGGGGCCCTCGTCCTTCTCGAGCCAGCCGCGACCATTGAAGCGTCCCCAGTTCGGATGCTGACTGGCGATGCGGTCGGCTTCCTTCTGGTTGAGCTCGGTGATGCGCGCCTGGTTCTGTTGGTCGCGCAGCATCTCGCGGTCGTTGAGCATGGCGATCTGGTACAGAATCTCCGCCTGCGCCAAGCGCCGTTCGGCCACCTGGTAGGTCGTGCTGCTGGCCGGAGCGAGGTTCAGCACCTTCTGGTAGGCGGTGAGCGCGGGCTCGACCTCCATGGCGGTGACGCCGCTCTTGACCTTGACCGCGTCGTAGATCTTGTCCGCGTCGGCGAGCGCCTTGACGGCCCCGTCCGGAACCGGGACGTTCGCAACGGGCTTGGTCTTGGCCGGAACCGTCGGCCGCGCGCCGTTCGAGTTGGAGGTGTTGTTCGTGGGGACCGTCTTGGCGGGCTCCGAGGGGAGCGCCACCCGGGCCTGGGTCCAAGCGGCGGCAGCTCCAGCGGCGTCCGCATGCGTCGAGGTCTGGTTGACCATGACCCAACCGCGCGCGCCTTCCGGCGAGAGGATCTGGATCCAGTCATCGGCCATCGGCTTGGCCACGTCATGACGCCCGAGCATCTCGACGCGGGTGCCGAGTTGCAGCTTGGACGGCAAGGGCATCGCCTTGCGCGAACTCTCGGGCAACGGGCGCATCAGCACGTTGGAACCGGTGACGCGCAGGACATTGGCCGTCGCGGTCTCGGCCAAGAGGCTGCCGTGAACCCAGACGGGCATGCCGCCGGCCACCTCGACCTCGTAGTACGGGTAGGACCCGGTGCTGGTGCTGTGCACCTTCATCAGCGTGCCCCCATCGAGGCGGCTCACCAGAGCGCCCTTCGGGTCGTGGAACGAGCGCACCTGGGCGTCGTCGTTCGCGGTGACGTAGGTCGTGTTTCCGTCCTGGGCGAATCCCGTGGCGGCGCTGGCCACCAGGAGGAGGCCCGCCAGGGCGCCTCGCGTCGAAAGTCGAATCATGATCGTGCCGAATCCCCTCGGTCCGTCGGTTGTGCCCCGGTGAGATCCAAAATGCGTGGAGGACCACCGGGAAGCCGTCCACAGCATCGAACGTACCGATCGGAGGAGACCGATTCCACGATGCTCCGGGGCGACTTCCGCCGTCTGGCCCCGGACCCACGTGCGACCTCCAGGATCGGGACCGACCGCCCCCATCCACGAACTCCCTGGCCGACCCCAAGGAGGATCGCGTCCGGTTCGTGGGTGCGCCCCGTGTCCACGGGCCCCATCCAGCGGCGTGAGCGAGGCCCCGCGGCCATTCCTGCAGCGAACCAACCGGCCGCGTCGTCCTCAGACTCGGTTGGCCGCCCTCCCGAGGCCCGGGACCGGGTCGCGTCCCCTCAGGAACGAACATCTGCCCGTCCCCGCCGACCCCGTGGACGGCGGAGGGCCGTCCTCCTACGGTTCCTCCAACCATGAGCAGCCAGATCCATTTCCCGTACATGACGTGGGCCCAGACGCAGTCCATGCGCTCGGCCTATCCGCTCTCCCAGTCCGGCATGCCCCCGCCGGATCCGGGCTGGCTCGGTCCGCTCGACCCCGTCGACGTGCTCACGTGGCCGAACATCGAAGCGCTGCCGAGCCTCGAGGCACGGCTGGCCGAGTTGTTCCGCGTCGACCCCGCGCGGGTGCTCGTCGCGCCGGGCGCTTCGGGCGCGATGCACCTGGTGGCACGCCGCTGGTTCGGTACCGGCGCGGTCGTGGCTCACGAGACGCCGTCCTACGAACCGTTGCACGCCCTGCCGACGGTCCACGGAGCGCGAGCGGTCGCGGTGCCGCGGGCGATGGAGCGAGGCTGGGCCTGGAACCCCGATCACGTGGACGCGGCATTGAAAGGCGCGAAGCCGGGGCACGCGATCCTCAGCAACCCGAACAATCCGACCGGGGCCGTGATGGGCAAGCGACCGCTGCGTGCCCTGGCCGACATCTGCGCCGACCACGGCGGGGTGCTGGTGTCCTGCGAGGCCTACATGGAGGCCGCACCGACGGGCCAACGCGAGCACGCCGCGGTGCTCGCGCCGAACGCCATCTCGATCGGGACGTTCACGAAGGCCTATGGGCTGGGTCCGATTCGCGTCGGTTGGATCGTGCTCGGCGAGGGGCTCGTGGACGAGCGGGAGCGCCTCAAGGACAGCGCGTTCCTGACCTGGGTCGACCCGCCGACGGCGTCGCTGATCGCGGCGCACCGTGCGCTGGATCACCTGCCGCAGCTCCTGCAACCGGTGCGCCGCGTCGAGGCCGAGTGCAAGCCGTTGCTCGATCGTTGGTTGCGCGAGACACCCGGCGTCGAGGCCATCGTGCCGCCCTACGGCATCTTCGCGTTCCCGCGCATCGTCGGAGTGGACGACACCAAGGCCTTGGGCGACTACCTGGCGACGCAGCACGACGTCGATGTCGTCCCCGGTGAGTACTTCGGCGCGCCCGGACACATCCGCGTCGGCTGCGGCGTTCCGCAGGCGACGCTCGAGGTCGGGTTGCAGAAGTTGACCGCAGGTTTGGCCGCCTATCGCGGCTGAGCCTCTGGAGATCCGGCCGAGACCGAGCCATCCCGCAGTGCGCCGTGTTCGACGCGGTTCGGCGTTGCCGGAACCCACGAATCGCGTCAAGCCTGGATCCCTCACGAGCATGCACCGTGAGGGATCCAGACTAGCTATGCGTGGAGCCCGCCGCCTGGATCCGCACCGAACGCGGCGCACTGCGGGATGGCTC
>JAJDEX010000159.1 GCA_029259575.1 Planctomycetota bacterium
GCGGACACGGGCGACCCCGCGGCCGGCGCGGTCGGGTGGGTCCTGCCCCGCACGGGCAACGGCGGCTCCGCTTGGGAACTGGCCGATCCGGATGCGCGCGGCGGGGCTTCGGGCAACTTGGCCGTGTCGCGCACGACCGATCGCCGGGTGGTCCTGGTCGTCGGAGCTGCCGACCGGGCTCCGGTGGCGCTGGCCTTGCACGGGAACACCGGCTTCGACGACGTGTCCTTGCGCGTTCCGCTGCAAGCGGGCGCGGGACTCGAGATCGTGGCCCGCGACGGCGCGGGTCGACCGGTGGCGGGTGCCTCCGTCACCGTCCTCCTGCACCTACCTTGCCTGGCCGTCGACGAGGGGCGTCCCCTCCCCGACCGACAGTTGCAACTCGTGAAGCGCACGGACTCCTTCGGTCAGGCGCGATTCGAAGGGCTCCCTCCGAGCTGCCTCCTGACCCTGCGCAGCAAGGGACTGCTCGGACTTCCCGAGCAGCTTCAGCTGGAACCCGGCGAGGACCGCATCCTGATGGCGAGTTCGGGCGGTGGCGTTCCGATCACCGGTCGCGTCACCGACGTCGCGGGCACGGCGCTCGCCGACGAGACGCTCTGGTTGGTGCCCGCGGACACGCACGGACCGACGCTGTTCCCACGCGAACGGGAACTCGACGCGGTGTTCCTGCGAACCGACGCGGAGGGCCGCTTCGCGCACGACAACCTGCCCGCCGGCAGCTGGTGGATCGGCCCTTCGCCGCTCGGTGACTGGGTTCCTTACGGGACGCACCTCGAGGTCACCTTGCCTTCGCCCGCGATCTCGATGGACCTGATCGCGCATGCACCGCGCTTCCTCGAGGGTCGTGTGGTCGACGCCAAGGGGGCCCAGGCTCTGGGGGCCATGGTCCAGGCGACCGGACCCGGTGGCTTGAGCCCTCCCGCCTCCCCGGTTTCGACGGAGGGCCGGTTCCGCATCGGTCCGCTGCCCCCCGGGGCCTGGACCGTCCATGCACTGCCCGGACGCGGCCATCACGGATCCAGAGTGGCTGGGGCGGAGGTCTCCGACGACGCGCAGGACCTCGAACTGCGCTTGCGGCGTGGGGCCGGCCTGCGTGCGACCGCGATCGACGAGGACGGGACTTTCATCGAAGCGTTCGAACAGGTGCTGCTCACGGACATCGAGGGTCGCGTGCGTTCCTTGGTCGGGGAAGACGCCACGCTCGAACACGTCGGCCTCGCCAATGGCAACTTCGCGATCTGCGCGGTGCTCCCCGACGGCCGCATCGCGCTGTCCGAGGATGTGCCCACCCGCGCGGGGACGGCACCGGCCGACGTCGTGCTGCAGTTCCATCCGACCGCCAGGCTCGAGTTCGGCGCACAGCCCGAGGCCGTGCCCTTCCGCATCTGGTTCGGAGCAACCTGCGTCGCGCTGGGTCGCACCCTCGCGAACGCGCCCACGGGCATCGACGTTCCGGCGGGCACGCTCACGATCGAGTGGCGCTTCCCGCAAGGCGCACTCGAGCAGACGGTGACCGTGGCTCAAGACGCGCGTCACGCGTTGGAGATGCGCAAGCCATGACCCGCGCCGATCCAGCTTCCGCCAAAGGTGGCGGACCCGTGGCCGAGTTGCAGCGCAGGCAAGAACTGTGGTCGCGATTGATCGCGGACGTCGACGGTCCGGCATCGCGCTTCGGGTTGCACGCTGCGGGCCCCTCGATCGCCTGGCTCCTGGGCCACAACCTGGTCAACACCGACTCGGTCGCGGAAGCGGTCGGCGGAAGACCGCGCTCGCTCGAGGCCACGTTCGGCGACCGACATGCGGAACCCCACTTCGGCGTCAGGACCGATGCGGACTGGAACGCCTTGCGCGCCCTCTGGGAACCGACCGCCATCCGCACCAGAGATGCGGTGCGTGCGCAAGCCGACCTCGATGGCGCGCCCGACGTGCCGATCCTCCCCGAGTTCCAAGGACACCTGACCACGCGGCGTGCGTTCCTCGACGGACACCTGTTCCATCTGACCTGGCACGCGGGTCAGGTGGGCATGTTGCGCGCGGCGCTGAACCTCCCCTGGGTCTGAGCCGACGGCGCCCCCTCTGCTCTTCAGGGGGAGCGGGATGCGGACCTCGGCCCGGGCGCGTGGACTGCATCTCGTCACGCGTGCGCGCGTCATCCGCATCTGGCGTCCGCGCGCCATCCGCATCTGGCGTCCGCGCGCCATCGGCATCTGGCGTCCGCGCGCTGCCCGCACTCGGGTGCCCGCGCGAGCTCAGCCACCAGGAACCGCGCCCACCAGGGGTTGGGGTGCGGGCCCGGCACCAAACCTCGATCGACCCACCCGATCGGACGGAATCCTGGCGGCAGGAGCAGGATTTTCCAGGGGCTGGGGACGCCGACTTGGTCCGATCCGACCCAGAGCTTCCTAGGAACGTCCCTTGACGCGAGTGCCTCGATTTGGCCCACGCCACTGGGGACCCGACCCACAAGATGTAGGGTTGCACCGAGCGACCACGTCCATATGCTGTGGCGCGCGGCCCGCACGACGCTTCCACCCTCGAGAGTGGAGATCGGGGCCGACTCCCTCTGCCCGCGGGCCCGATTCCGGACCCA
Source organism: Planctomycetota bacterium (assembly GCA_029259575.1). Taxonomy (GTDB): domain Bacteria; phylum Planctomycetota; class UBA1135; order UBA1135; genus JAJDEX01. The sequence continues at coordinate 2,594 of JAJDEX010000159.1, forward strand.
CCACCCCCAGCCAGCGCCTGCTCTTCATGGATCTCGCTTCTGCTTCGACTGCTGCTCCCCGGACGCCCCAATCCGCCGATCCCGACCAGGGTATGCGTGTGCAAAAGCGGAATGGGCGCTTGGAACCGGTGGATCTGAACAAGATCGTCCGCGCCGTCAGTCGCTGCAGCGAAGGGCTCGAGGGGGTCGATCCGATGCGCATCGCGACGCGCACGATCAGCGGGCTGTACGACGGCGCGACGACCTCCGAGCTCGACGGCCTATCGATCCAGACCGCGGCCGGCCTCACCGCCGAAGAGCCGCAGTACAGCCGTCTCGCCGCGCGCCTGCTGGGCACGTTCATCGACAAGGAGGTCCAGAACCAGGAGATCCAGTCGTTCAGCCAGTCCGTCAAGGCCGCGCTCGACGCGGGCCTGATCAACGAACGCACCGCGAAGTTCGTCGCTGCGAACAGCCGCAAGCTGAACGACACGATCGAGACCGAGCGGAACCACCTGTTCGACTACTTCGGGCTGCGCACGGTGTACGACCGTTACCTGCTGCGCCACCCGCACACGCGCCAGGTCCTGGAGACGCCCCAGTACTTCTTCATGCGCGTCGCGGCGGGCCTCGCCCAGACGCCGGGCGAGGCGCGCGATTTCTACCGCTTGATCTCGTCGCTCGGGTACCTGCCCAGCTCGCCGACCCTGTTCAACTCGGGCACCGAGCACTCGCAGCTCAGCTCGTGCTACCTGCTGGACTCGCCGCTCGACGATCTGGAAGCGATCTACGACCGCTACAAGGACATCGCGCGCCTCTCGAAGTTCGCGGGCGGCATCGGCGTCGCCTATTCGCGCGTGCGCAGCCGCGGCTCGCTCATCAAGGGCACCAACGGGTCCTCGAACGGCATCATTCCGTGGCTCAAGACGCTCGATTCCTCGGTCGCCGCAGTCAACCAGGGTGGTCGCCGCAAGGGTGCCGCGTGCGTGTACCTGGAGACCTGGCACGCCGACATCGAGGAGTTCCTCGAGCTGCGTGACAACACGGGCGACGAAGCGCGCCGTACGCACAACCTGAACCTCGCCAACTGGATCCCCGACCTGTTCATGCAGCGTGTCGAGGAGGATGCCAAGTGGTCCCTGTTCGACCCGAACAAGATGCCGCACTTCGTCGACCTGTACGGCGAGGCGTTCGAAGCCGCGTACACGAAGGCCGAGGACGAAGGCCTCTTCGAGCGCCAGGTCCCGGCGCGCGAGTTGTATGCGCGCATGATGCGCACGCTCGCCCAGACCGGGAACGGTTGGATGACCTTCAAGGACACGTCGAACCGCACGTGCAACCAGACGGCGGTCGAGGGTCGCGTCGTGCACCTCTCGAACCTGTGCACCGAGATCCTCGAGGTCACGAACCAGGACGAGACCGCGGTCTGCAACCTGGGCTCGGTCAACCTCGGCAAGCTCGTCAAGACGAACGACAAGGGCGAGACCAGCTTCGACTTCAAGCAGTTGACCAAGGTCGTGAAGACGGCGGTGACGTACCTCGACCGCGTCATCGACATCAACTTCTATCCGACCGACGAAGCGGCGGCCTCGAACTCGAAGTGGCGCCCGGTCGGCCTCGGCACGATGGGTCTCCAGGACGTGTTCTTCAAGATGCGGATCGACTTCGACTCGGAGGAAGCCAAGGACATGACGGCGCGCATCGCCGAGCACATCTACCTGCACGCGATGTCGACGTCCTGCGACCTGGCCGAACGCGACGGTGCGCACAAGGCGTTCCCCGAGACGCGCGCGGCCCAGGGCGACCTGCAGTTCGACCTGTGGAACGTCGAACCGACGCAAAAGGCCGAATGGACCAAGCTGAAGGCACGTATCGCCGAGCACGGCCTGAAGAACTCGCTCGTGATCGCGATCGCGCCGACGGCCACGATCGCCTCGATCGCCGGTTGCTACGAGTGCATCGAGCCCCAGGTTTCGAACCTCTTCAAGCGCGAGACGCTGTCGGGCGACTTCCTGCAGGTGAACAACTACCTGGTCAAGGATCTGAAGGACAAGGGCCTCTGGAACGAGGACATGCGCAACAAGATCAAGAAGGCCGAGGGTTCGGTCCAGGATATCGAAGGCCTGCCCGCCGACCTGAAGAGCCTCTACCGCACGGCTTGGGAACTGCCGCAGAAGGCGTTGATCGACCTGGCCGCCGCGCGCGGACCGTACATCGACCAGAGCCAGTCGCTGAACCTGTTCCAGGCCTCGCCCACCATCGGCAAGCTGTCGTCGATGTACGCGTACGCATGGAAGAAGGGCGTCAAGACGACCTACTACCTGCGCTCGCGTCCCGCCACGCGCATCCGTCAGACGACGGTGTCCGACGAGGTCGCGGTCGCGTGCTCGCTCGAGAACCCCGAGTCGTGCGAGGCCTGCAACTAGGCCCGCTCCAGCACTGAGGAGGCGCTCCGCTCGGTGCGTTCCTCAGGCAACCCGACGCTACGAATCCACCACCACCCCTGCGCACGACGGACACCACGATGATTCTCGACCCCGGATTCGACCTGACTTTGCGCCCGATGAAGTACCCGGTCTTCTACGACATGTACCGGGACGCCATCAAGAACACGTGGACGGTCGAGGAGGTCGACTTCTCGACCGACGTCGTCGATCTCGACAAGCGGTTGCTGCCGGCCGAGAGGCACTTGATCCACCGTTTGGTGGCGTTCTTCGCCACGGGGGATTCGATCGTCTCGAACAACCTGGTGCTCAGCCTCTACAAGCACATCAACTCGCCGGAAGCGCGGATGTACTTGTCGCGACAACTGTACGAAGAGGCGCTGCACGTTCAGTTCTACCTGACGCTGCTCGACACGTACGTTCCGGATCACAAGGAGCGCGAGGCCGCGTTCGCCGCGATCCACAACATCCCGTCGATCCAGAAGAAGGCCGAGTTCTGCTTCAAGTGGATGGACTCGGTGGACGGGCTCGCCGAGACGGACTCGCCCGAAGCGCGCAAGAAGTTCCTGCTGAACCTGATCTGCTTCGCGTGCTGCATCGAAGGCCTGTTCTTCTTCGCGGCGTTCGCCTACGTCTACTTCCTGCGCTCGAAGGGTCTGCTGAACGGCCTCGCGTCCGGCACCAACTGGGTGTTCCGCGACGAGAGCTGCCACATGGCCTTCGCTCTCGAGGTCGTGAACACGGTGCGCGAGGAAGAGCCCGAGTTGTTCGACGAGCACCTCGAAGCCCAGGTCGTGACGATGATGGAGGAAGCCGTTGCGTGCGAACTGCAGTTCGCCGACGACCTGCTGCAGGGCGGCATCCCCGGTCTGTCCCAGGTCGACATGCGCCAGTACCTCGAGTTCGTCGCCGACCAACGACTCGGCAACCTCGGATACGAGAAGCGCTACGGCTCGAAGAACCCGTTCGGGTTCATGGAGCTCCAGGACGTCCAAGAGCTCTCGAACTTCTTCGAGCGCCGCGTCTCCGCCTATCAGGTCTCGGTCACGGGCGAGGTCTCGTTCAACGAAGACTTCTAGGCAGCCTTCATCGGATCGGACCAGAGCCCGGTCCAACCACACCCCGTGAGGGGCAGCCCCAGGCGCAAAGGGGGCGGTCGAGGCACCTCGGCCGCCCCCTCCTTCGTGCACGCGCCGGTCTTAGGTGGCCACATCACATGCCCGTGGCCCAAACGGTCTCGGCGCCGAACATCTCCATGCACGCGCGATACCAGGCCAAGGTCGCCTCGACGTGCGGCACGTGCTCGTTCGGTCCCCACACGACCGACAAGGTCGACCGTGTGCCGGGGTGCGTCTTGGTGCGCTGCGAGTCCTTGACCGAGTTCGCGCAGGGGCCCTCCGCATCGAACAGGCACAGAAGTCCCTTCAGGCGAATCGTCTGACCCGAAGCGTTGAACACGTACTCGGCGTCGTCGCCCGGCAAGCCCACGCGATGAGGCGCCGTCGCGAGGTCCGCGTCCACGACGCTGATCGGCAGCCCGGAATGCAAGGAGACGACGTTGCACGCGTCGACCGCGGGATTGATGACGGGCAAACCGTCCCCTTCGGCGGCGCGCACGAGGTATTCGGCGGACGGCTTGCCGCGACCCGACGGCTTGTGCCCACCGTGACGCAACAACCGACGCACGGCTCCGCGTACCTCCTCGTTGCGCGAGACCGGCACGTCGGCGTCCAAGGCGGCGAGTGCACGAAGGTCCGGGGACGCAGGGATCTCGCCCAGGGGCGCCGGCCAGCGCATCAGGCATGCGGCCGGATGCAACAAGGGGTGATCGTCGAACTGCAACATGCTCCTATGTTCGCCGATCGCGCGCGCGTGGCAAGGGCCCCCTCACTCCGCAGAATCGCGACATGCTTCCGAGGCGGAAACGACCCAGGAGCGCCGCCCCATCGAGGCGACGCTCCTGGTGTGTCCTGACGCCAGGGTCAGGCCTTTCGCGAACGATCTAGAACGTCGCGCCGAGCACGTTCGAGAAGTTGCCCGAACCGGCGGGCTGGTCGCGGTACCAGAGCTGGAAGTAGTGCGTGTCGCCGGCCAGGATCAACTGCCCGGGGGGCACGTGCGGCAACTCGATCGGGACGTCGAACCCGGATCCGTTCCCCGCGTTCGAGTTGCCCGTCAGGCTCAGGAAGACACCGTTCGCATCGAACTGTCCCAGCGAATCCAGTGCGCTCACGCCCTGGTTCGTCACTGCGGTCGAGTTGTACCGAGCGAGCGGGAGGTCGAGGCAGAGCAGGCCGTTGGAGACCGGCAGCGACGAGGTCGCGCTGGCGCTCGTGCAGAAGAACCCGAAGGCGTTCGGCGGGCCGTCGACGGCCTCGAGGTGCAGCCCGCTCGGCGCGAGGAAGCCGAACGAACTGGAGTTCAGCTTCACGTCGTCGCCCAGGAAGTGGTCGTTGTTCGGGTCGCACGTGATGGTGAGCGCGTTGCCCATGTCGGGAACCATCGCGGGGGCCGAGATCGAACCACCCGTCTTGAACATGCCGAGGTCGACCAGGCCGTTCGCCGGTGCCGTGTCCGCCGTGAAACGGAAGTTGTAGGTCGTGCCCCAACGGATCGCGTTGGCGTTCGGGTCGTTGGCGAAGAGATCGGTCGACCAGTCGATGCCTGCGGGACCGATCGCGGACGCCCAATCGGCGTTGCTGTACGGCTCGCCCGAGTGGCAATCGGCGTCGTGGAACCCCACGTTCGTGATCGACGTGCCCGCCAGAACCGGAACGTCGAAGCTGCCGCAACTGACGTCCGAGTTCAGGTTGAACACGGCGTACTCGTAGTCCCACGTGCCGTCGCCGTTGTCGTAGGCGTTGCTGCCGACGATGAAGAGGCCCTCGCCCGGAGCGTGGACTTCGCTGAGCACGACGCTGGGGTCCGCGTCCTGCCAGGCGCGGATCGCCGGGTCCTGGCGATGCGTCGAGCCGGACAAGGACAGGTTCCAGCTGCCGCCGCTGAACGGTCCGACGTTGATGTCGATCCATGCGGCGTTGTTCTCGCCGTTGCCGGCCTGAGCGTCGTCCTTGGCCACGTACTGGGCCGAGCCGAAGTACTGCGCCCCGGGGTTCAGGGACGGATCCAGATCGGCGTTGGCCACTTGAATGCGCTTGTAGGCCGCGTCGCCGCTCGATCCTTGGTCGCCGTGGGTGAAGGGGTACAGGAAGACGCCTGTGTACGGGTTCACCTCGCTGCGCGGACCGAGACCGAACTGGCTGCCGTTGAGCCCGGAACCGTAGGGGTCGGAGCATCCGACGCCGAGGGCCGAACCGGCTCCAGACCCGGTGCACGTGCAGCACAGACTTCCCTGCAGGGCGGCGAATCCGTGCTTCAACCACGACTGTCCGATCTGCTCGAAGCGGCCGTCCTTGAGGCGATAGATGTTCTGGCCGATGACCGGGTGATCGTTCGTGCCGGCGATCCAGTTCAGGTTGCTGGTCCCGATGTTGCACGAGGTCGTGCCGATCGCGTAGCCAGCGATGCCGCCGACCGAACCGTAGTCGCTGATGCCCGACAAGGAACCGATGATGACGTCCGGACCCGGAGCAGGGGCCAAGCAGTCACCACCCGGGTTCACGCCGCCTTGAGACACCTCGATCTCGCCGAGACCTTGATTGCCCGAGTAGCCACCGACCTGGAACAGGTAGGTGGATCCGCTGACCGCGGCGAAGGTGACCGTGCTCTGTAGTCCGCACGTGTCGTCGTTGCAGCTGATCACACCCGATGCGGGGCAGCCCGCCGGGTAGACCGCGAGGGCCGAGTCGTAGCTGGTGCCGGAGCAGGTCGACAGCGTGAAGGTGTCGGACGCGGTCGCGGTCCAGGAGAACCAGACGTCCGAACCGATGCCCGCGCAGGGATTGGGTCCATCCGTGGACGCGCCGAGGCTGCTGTAGGTCCAGGTGCCTTCACCGGCGATGGTCGTGGCCGAAGCGCAATCGTCGGTTTGCGCAGTGGCAAGGGTCGGGAGAAGGGCGAAGGTCGCACACGCCGCGAGATGTTTCAGGATCATGGTGGGAATCCGGTCCAGGGAGATGGGGAAGTCGCGAGTCCGTTGGATCGGCAGAGATTGTGACGTATGGGCCCATCGCTGCGCGCGAACCCCGTTGGATCCCGGCGGACCGGTGCCCATCCGCCTCGACCCTCCGCACTGGATCCCCGCCCAGGACCTCCCAGAGCCGCACCACGGCCCCCGGGACTGCCCCAGATTGAGCCTGCCGACCCCGGGTGCGGGGACCTGCGCCGCTGTCATGGATCACGAAAGAGGGGCGCCGTCTCGGTCGAGACGACGCCCCGTGAAGGCTGGCCGATCCGAGGGATCGGCCGACGCGGTGCGACTCCTAGAAGGACGCGCCGAGCACGTTCGACCAGTTCGCCGTGCCCGCGGGAAGGTCGCGGTACCACAGCTGGAAGTAGTGCGTCTGACCCGCGAGGATCGACTGGCCCGACGGGAGGTAGGGCAGTTCGCTGGGGACGTCGAATCCCGAGCCGACCAACGAGTTGCCGGACAAGCTCTGGAAGACGCCGGCGCCGTCGAACTGGCCGATCGAGTCGAGCTGGGGCAGACCCTGG
>JAJDEX010000160.1 GCA_029259575.1 Planctomycetota bacterium
CGCGAGCTCGACCAGAGTCGTGATGACGGTCGACATCGACGCCTGGACCTGTTCCTCGACGCCGTCGATGACGACCGAGACGTCGGGCTGGCCGGCCGGTGAGCTGAACGCTTGGGGCGCCATCAGGCCGAGTCCAAGTGCACCGCAGGCGACCAGGTTGAGGGGCGAGAGTGCGTTGAGAACGCGGCTCGAACGTGACGTGGGAAGGGGAGCTTTCATGGGATTGCGGTGGGATGGAAGCCTATTTGACCTCGATGAGCCACTCCTGCAGCTTGCGCGTGAGTGTATGGATGTCGTACCCGAGAGTCGATTCCAGAGCTTCGACCGAGCTCATCTTGTCGTGGCCGATCTTCTTGGCGACCTTGGAGAACGTGTCCTTGTCGCAACCTTCGATCAGGAAGCGGGTCAAGGCGTAGCCGAGCAGGACGTCCTCACCCGTGAGCTGGTTGACGTCGCGGCCGAGCGTGAACGGGAGCTTCGGGGGGACTCTCTCCTCGAAGAGCTCGAGGCACATGCTCAGCCAGTTCGCGTCGCTCTGGCTCAAACGGCTGGTGAAGTTGGGTTTGTCGGGATCGGTGTATTCGCTGGGCTGGACCATGAACGTCTTGCGCGTCCCGAGCAGGAGCTGCGTGTGGTACAGGCCGAATCCTTCGCTCATCCATGCGACGTCGCCGTTGATGCCGAACACGGTGCCGAAGTACATGCCAGCTGCACCTCGAACCGAGCCGTCGGCGCGGCCAGCCGCATCGGACCTCTTGAGCAGGCTGGCTCGGTCTCCCATCCAGACACCTGACATCTGCAGGTAGAATTCCTTGGGGTGATCCTGCGAAGGCCAGTTGTTGATCATCAACGCCCACTCCGCGTCGGTCTTGACGATGTACACCGTGAACTCGTGGTCGTACTCGGCACCCATCGTTTCCTCGACGAAGTTCCACAGGATGTGAGTCTGTTGGGCGATGCGAATGCGTTCGGACTCACCGATCGTTCCGACCACACGAATCCGGTCGGTCTCGTTGCAGCCGTCCCACTTGACACCGAGGTCGGCTTCCCAGGCCTCGATCGGACCCTCTTCGGCCTCCGGCTTGTCGTCGTTGAGGCCCTTCTTGATCTGTTCGAGTTCCTTGCGGCGCGTCTTCGTGCGCGCGTACTCCTCGGAGACCCACGTGTCCTTGCCGTCGACCTCCAGCTTGACCTGGCCGACCCTACGGCGCAGGTCCGCGTCCTCGGGCAGCAGCTTGATCAGCTTGGCGACCTCTTCGTCCGCGCGGAAGGTCGGCAGTTCCGGGTGCGCCTCCAACAAACCGACCATGCGGTTGCGGTGATCGTTGAGCACGGAGTCGTAGCGTTGCTTGGCTTCGGCGGCTGTTTCCTCGTCCGCGTCCTTGGCCGTCTTCGGGCGCTTCGGGGGCGTCCAGGCCTCGGCCTTGCGATCCCACTTGTAGCCCAGAGTCTTGCGCGCATCCTTGTGATCGGTGTCGTACTCGAGGAGGAAGCCGTAGACCTTGTTCCGCTGGGCGAAGGCGCGCTTCTTCTGGCAGAACTCGGCGAGCTCCTCGAGGTCCTTCACGAGGCGTCCCAGCAGGCGGTCGCGACCGCCGTAGAAGTCCTCTTGCGGCACGACCCGTGGAAGTGCGGACTCGATGGAGGATGCGGGGGCCGGAACCGAAACGGTCGGCAGCAGCAGAAGGGAGAGAATTAGCATGGTATGGGGGTCAGCGTTGCATCTCGTCCACCCATTCGTGGACGCGAAGCTGAAGCGCGGAGAGAGTGACGTCGAGGCCCGATTCGAGGGCCCGTTGTTGGTGGGCGAGCGCGATCCCGGAGACCGGGTCCGCGCCGGAGGTGATCGAGCGCACGATCGGATCGAGCACGACGGGTCCGTGGCCTTCGATGAGGTAGGCGATCAGCGCGTAGGCGAGCAGGGTGTCCTCGACCGTGAAGTCCTCGGCGGGACGCGTGAGGAGATCGTCCAGCAGCGGCGCCTGCTCGGCATCCAGCATTCTGCGGGCGAGCTGGATCATCGTCCTGCGTTTGCGCGGGCGCGTCTCGCGCATGCCCTTGACCCAAGACGGGGTTCCGGTGGTCGAACGGTCCACCGTCTTCGAATCCAGGGAGAGGCGCGAGCCGACGAACCGTTCGCTGACGTAGGCGCGCAAGCCTTGGCCCAACCAAGCCGGCGGAGCCGTGAGACCGTACGCCCGCATCAGGTACGCGTCGATGTGCCAGTGCGCTGCGCGTTCGCGGCGTTCGACCTCGGAGTCGCTGAACACGCCGAAGCGCGAACCCGCTCCGAGTTCGGCGGTCGCTTGATGGGAGGCCCGCAGACGATCCGTGGGGCTGATGTCGGGGCAGGCCTGGACCAGGGTCTCGATCTCAGCGCCAGGCGTCATCAGGTAGAGACGCAGGTCCGCGGGGCGCGCGGCCTCACCGCCCAAGAGGCGCGGCAGCCAGAGCCAGATCCCGTTGGCCAAGCGCACGTGGCGCTCCGCTTCCTCGGCCGAGTGCGCGGACAGAACCGTGAGGCCACCGCCCCGTCGAACCGCGGACCAGGTGACCTGGGTCTCGAAGTCGCGCGGCGTCGCCTCGTCGATCCTCGCAGCCAGGGCAGCGGGTTGCTCCGTCTCCATCAACCCTTCGAGGCGATCGCGGAACGCGCGCGCCAGCTGGGTCTCGGCCAGGATCCAGCGGATGCGACCGGTACCTTCGGTCGCGACCTGGCCCAACAGCCCGCGCAAGAACGGGTCGTCCAGGTCCTCGGCCAGGAGCGCGTCCACCTCGGACCGCCAGGCCTCGGGCGACAGGTTCGCGTGCGCGTCGTCGATCAGCTGGACACGCGATTCGCGATGCCCGCTGATCAGATCCTCGCGCGCCTCGAGCGACGCGATCGCCTTGGCGGGATTCTTGTCCGTCGGGGTCCTGTACGGACGACTGCGCGTCCACTCGCCCTTGCGGTTCTTGAAGCCCAGCGTCTTGCGCGCCTGCGCGTGATCGGGCTGCAGCGTGAGGAGCAATTCGTAGGTCAGGTCACGTTGCAGGTAGGCCTTGTCCTTGTTCGCCTGCTGGGCGACCGATTCGAGGCCGGTGACCAGCTGGCGGCGTGCTTCGGCCTTGGCGGCGACGTAGTCGTTCCACGCATCGACCTCGGAACCGCGCGCGGTTTGCGATGCGTCGGAGTCGTGGCGAGCGCGATCCCACGCGACAAGCGCCTCGGTCTCGAACGAGCACCTGGGATCATCGGCAACGGATGCACCTTGGGCACACAGGACCAAGAGCAGCCCGGCCAGGAGAGAGTGGGTCGGGATCAGCACGGCGGTAGGGGGATCGGGACCCTCGGTAAGGTCCTCCGCGATCGCCCATCCTAGCCGATCCAGGCACGGTGGTTTCGCCCGCAACCGAGCCCGAAGTGGCGTTCGGGGGCCCCGAATTCGGGCAGAAGGGTCGCGGATCGGGACGTGGCTCAGCGCGGGCTGCCGTAGAAGCGTTCCCGCGGGATGTCGTCGCCGCAGACTTTCATCAGAGGCGAACACAACGGGTTCAGCGTGCCCCGACCGAGCACCGCTGCGGCGGCCGTATAGGCCTCCTTGGCGTCAGTATCGACCTCGACCTTGGCGGCATCGCGAAGGCCCCGCAACCACTTGGAGTCCCGGCTGATGGCCATGCCGCAGGCCGCTGCGCGCCGTAGTTCCAGGTCCTCCGCCGCAAAGGCTGCCGCAAGAACTTCGTCACGATCCTCACCGGGGGACAGGTATCCGGCGGCGACGAGCGCACCCACTTGGACAGTCGTGTCCGAATTCTTTCTGGCGGCCTTGAGCACGGTCCCGCGGATCTTCTTGTCGGCCGGGTCCGAACTGGCGAGGGCGCGCAGCCAAGCGCTCTTCAGGTTGGGCTCCTTCTCCTTCTTGAACGCCTTCTGGATGACCTTGATCGAGTCCGGTGCCGACAGTTGCTCGAGCGTCGCCGCCGAGGCGTTGCGCAGGCCTTCGTCGGTGCTGTCGGCGAACTCGGCCACCGCTTCCCAGAAGCGCGGCGGGGACAGGCGACCGATCTGTCCGACCAGTTCGCGTTGACGCTCGCGGGGATCGCCCGCGTTCCGACCGCCGCCACCGCGCAACGCCTTGACGATGAACTCGACGGCCTCGGGTTCGTCCGCCGTCATCAAGCGTCGCAATCCCGCGGCGAGGTCCTCACCCTTGAGCGAGCCCTTCTTGATCTCGCTGATCAATTCGACCATGTCCTCGCGCGGGAGAGGCGAGCCCGAGGCGCCGGAGTTCGCGCCTCCACCCGGCGTCCCCGCACCGCCGGACTCCGCGTCACCGGTCGACGCGACGCCATTCATGACGAGGCGTTTGGGCGGGTGAGCGCCCTGGGGCATCCTCACGTCCGCGTCCGGATCGACCGTCAGGATGGCCGTCACGAAGCACCATTCGAGCTCTTGGCGGGTGATCTGGTAGGGCACGGACAGGATCGCCTTGCCTGCGGCGTCCAGGAAGACGTGCTGGGGAGCGATGACGTAGCCGTCGAGATCGGGCTTCAGCACCTGGCTGCGGACCTTGATGTCGACCTGCTTGTGATCCGCGCAGGTGATCGTGCCGAAGCGCGAGCACTCGCCCTTGGTCTTGTGGTCGAACACGCTGGCGATCAGGTTCACGGTGCGCTCCGAGAGCTTGACGATGCTCTTGTCCGTGTAGACGTTCTTGGCGAAGTCGTCATTGGCACGTTCGCCGTCCATGTTGACGCCGATGAAGACGGGCTTCGACTCCTCGGTCGCCTGGGAGAGGGCGGCGGCGAAATCCGCCGACCAGGCGATGCTCTTGGCCTGGGCCGGGACGAGGAGCGGGAGCGTGAGGATCGCGAGGGTGAGCTTCATCGGGACGGGGCCGTGGTTGGTGCGGCGATTCGGTCGGGCCGTCGTCCTGGGTGGGGACAGGCGGACCGGGGACCTGCCGAGTATCCACTCGGCCGCTCCCCGTCACCAGTCTGAGGCAGTCGTCCCCGTCGAGGAGCGTCGTCATGTGCCCCTGGCGAGTTGCGAAGGGTGCCCGGTGGGGACATCCCGGGAGCGTGGGCGGCGGGCCCTCTGGTAAGGTGTTGCAAAGTCATGGGTGAACACGACGTCAAACAAGGCGAAGGCGAAGAGCTGCGGACCTTCATGCGAGCGATCTTGGACGACCTCCAAGCGCTCGAGCAGCTACTCGACTCCGATCGCATCGAGTCCGGAATTCGGCGCATCGGGGCCGAGATGGAGATGTTCCTCGTCGACGAGGCCTGGCGCCCGTCGTGCAAGGCGCGCGCCGTCCTGGGTCATCTCGAAGGACCCTTCACACCCGAGCTCGCCAGTTTCAACCTCGAAGCCAACGCCTCGCCGCGCGTCTTCGAAGGCAACTGCCTGGCGAAGATGGAGTTCGAACTCGCGGACCTGCTGGGTCGTGCACGGGCGGCGTCCGAGACCGAAGGCGTGCGCGCACTCCTGTGCGGTATCCTGCCGACGCTCGACAAGTCGCACCTCGGCTTGGACGCAATGTACGACGAGCCGCGCTACCACCTGCTGAACAAGGTGATGACCGACCTGGCGGGCGGCACGTTCCGCACGCGCATCAAAGGACTGGACGAGCTCGAGACCACGCACGACAACGTGTTGTTGGAAGCCTGCAACACCAGCTTTCAGGTGCACTTCCAGGTCTCACCGCACGAGTTCGCGCCGCTCTACAACCTGGCCCAGGCGACCTTGGGTCCGGTCATGGCGATCGCGTGCAACTCGCCGGTGCTGATGCAGCACCGCCTGTGGCAGGAGACGCGCGTCGCGTTGTTCCAGCAGTCACTGGACGCGCGCACCGAGAGCCAGCACAAACGCGGGACACGCCAACGCGTGACGTTCGGCGAGCGCTGGGTCGAGTCGAGCGTGCTCGAGATCTTCCGCGAGGATGTCACGCGCTTCCGCGCCCTCTTGTCCAACGACACCGGCGAGTCGTCGTTGTCGATGCTGGAGCGCGGCGTCGTGCCGCCCCTGTCCGCGCTCTGCTTGCACAACGGAACGGTGTACCGCTGGAACCGTCCGTGCTACGGCGTCAAGGACGGGCTCGCCCACCTGCGCATCGAGAACCGCGTCCTTCCGGCCGGTCCGACCGTGCGCGACCAGGTCGCGAACGCCTCCTTCTACTTCGGCTTGATGTCAGCGCTCGGGAACGAGTACGGCGACATCACCAAGGTGCTCGAGTTCGATCATGCCAAGGACAACTTCATGGCGGCCGCGCGCTACGGTCTCGACGCGCAGTTCCGCTGGATCGGTGGGCGTTCGACGACGGCGCAGCACCTGATCCTCGAGCGCCTGTTGCCGCTGGCGCGCGAGGGCCTGTCGAACTCCGGGATCGACGTCAGTGATTCGGACCTCTACCTGGGGATCATCGAGGATCGCGTGCGCTCCGGACGAACCGGCGCGCGCTGGGCCCTGGACTCCCTGGCGTCGATGGACAAGGGCATGACGCCCGACGCGAAGCACCGCTCGTTGACCGCGGCGATGTACGCGCGTCAGACGACGTTGTTGCCCGTCCACACCTGGAGCCTGGCCAGCGCCGATGACACCAACGATTGGCGCCACAACTTCCGCACCGTCGGACAGATCATGACCCGTGACGTGTTCGCGGTGCACCCCGAGGACGTGATCGACCTGGCCGCCAGCATGATGGATTGGGAGCACGTGCATCGCGTGCCCGTCGAGGATCAGGAGGGTCGCTTGGTCGGCCTGTTGGCGCAGCGCACGATGTTGCGCCTGCTTGCACAAGGACGCCTGGCCACCGGCAAAGAACCGGTTGCCGTCAAGGACGTGATGAAGACGGAACTCGTGACGATCGGACCCGAGGCGACGACGCTGGACGCGATCAACAAGATGCGGACGCACAGGGTCGGCTGCTTGCCGGTCGTCGAGGACGGGCGGTTGGTCGGAATGTTGACCGAGCATGACTTCATGGGAGCGGCCGCGCGGTTGCTCGAGGAGTCGTTGTCCGAGACGCTCGAAGGAGGTGCGGCGTGAACGTGTCCTCGAACACCCCCGACGGATCGGGGACGATCGTGCGCCCGATGCCGCCTCGCGTTCTTGGGCACATCCGCGGTGGACCGGGCCCTCTGGTCGTGATCGTCGGTGGCCTGCACGGCAATGAACCCGATGGCGTGCAAGCCGCCACTGCGTTGATCGACCTGTTGCAAGGTTCGGACATCCCGTGCGCCGGGACGATCCTGGCGTTGTCCGGCAACCGTCCCGCTCTCGAACGTGGCATTCGCTTCAGCGGACGTGACCTGAACCGGACCTGGACGCACGCGGGCATCGAACG
>JAJDEX010000017.1 GCA_029259575.1 Planctomycetota bacterium
GCCATCGACGCCGCCACCGATGCGCGCGACGGCTGGAACACGATGCCCTGGGAGGAGCGCGCTGCGATCTTCCTGAAGGCTGCCGACCTCTTGTGCGGCCCCTGGCGGGACACGATCAACGCGTCGACGATGCTGAACCAGTCGAAGACGGTTCATCAGGCCGAGATCGACTCGGCCTGCGAGCTCGCCGACTTCTGGCGCTACAACGTGCGCTTCATGGAGCAGCTCTACGCGGAGCAGCCCGTGTCGAGCCCCGGCGTCTGGAACCGCCTCGAGCACCGCCCGCTCGACGGCTTCGTGTTCTCGATCACGCCCTTCAACTTCACGTCGATCGCGGCCAACCTGCCGTCCGCCCCGGCGATGCTCGGCAACACGAACCTGTGGAAGCCCGCCTCGACGTCGGTGCTCTCGAACTACTACATGATGAAGCTCATGGAGGCGGCCGGCGTGCCGCCCGGCGTCATCAATTTCCTGCCCGGTTCGGGCGCTACGGTCGGAGACCCGGTGCTCGCAGATCGCCGCTTCGCCGGCATCCACTTCACCGGCTCGACCTCCGTGTTCCAGGGAATCTGGAAGACCATCGCGAACAACATCTCGGGCTACGCCCAGTACCCGCGCATCGTCGGTGAGACGGGCGGCAAGGACTTCGTCTTCGCTCTGCCCGACACGGACGCCCAGTCGCTGGCCGTCGCGCTCGTGCGCGGCTCGTTCGAATTTCAGGGTCAGAAGTGCTCGGCCGCCAGTCGCGCCTACGTCCCGAAGGCTCTCTGGGCCGACGTCAAGGAGCGCATGGCCGCCATGATCAGCGAGATCAAGGTCGGCGACGTGCGCGACTTCTCGAACTACATGGGCGCCGTCATCGACGCCAAGTCCTTCCAGAAGCTCAAGGGCGCCATCGACGGCGCCAACGCGGACTCGACGTGCGAGGTCGTGATCGGCGGCGGGTGCGACGACAGCAAGGGCTACTTCATCCAGCCGACCGTCGTCGAGACGACCGACCCCAAGCACGACCTGATGCGCACCGAGCTGTTCGGCCCCGTGCTGACCGTCTACGCGTACGACGAGAACCGCTTGGACGAAGCGCTCGACCTGTGCGACGACACGTCCGAGTACGCGCTGACCGGTGCGGTCTTCGGACACGACCGTGCGGGCATCCGCCGTGCGATGGAGCGCCTGCGTTTCGCCGCGGGCAACTTCTACATCAACGACAAGCCCACGGGCGCGGTCGTCGGCCAACAGCCGTTCGGAGGCTCGCGCGCGTCCGGAACGAACGACAAGGCGGGCTCGATCCTGAACCTGCAGCGTTGGGTCAGCCCGCGCACGATCAAGGAGACGTTCGACCCGGCCAAGGACTGGAAGTACCCCTTCCTCGGCTAGCCGCCCAACAAGCCGGGCCGAGCCCAAGCGAACGAAGGAGGGCGGCGCCAGCACGGCGTCGCCCTCCTTCCGTTCGCGCAGCGTCCGCGTCGCGGGGAGCTTCGGATTCGAGCTACTTGTCGTCGCGCACGAGCCCCAAGGTCAACGCGCTCGCGCCGTCGACCTGGAAGTACTCGACGCGCAGGCCGTGCTCACCGGCTCCGAGGTCCAGGCGCATCTCGTCGCGACGTGCGGCATGCCACGTCCAGTCCTCGAAGACGACCTCGACGTCGACGAAGATCCGCACTCCGTCGTCCGACGTCACGGCCAGACGGAACGTGCCGCCGACATCCAGATGCAGGGTGCTGGTGGCGACCAGTCCGAACTGCTTCGTCCCGACCGTGCGGCGCACGTCGTCGGTGCCCCAGGGCTGCACGAAGTTGCCCACTTCCCGGCGCACGAGGGGCTCCTCACTCAACGCGAGCCAGCCCTCCAAGTTCCCGCGCGGGTCGTGGGTCTCAGCGTTCCAGGAGAACCACCGTCCGTCCCAACGCAAGCCGCCCAGCAACCCACCCGGGCGCGCGGCGGTCGGCATCGGTTCGCCGCTGCGGAAGTCCCAAGGGCCGACGGAGCCGAGCACGATGGTCTCGAGGCCGCCCTTGTGCACGCCCAGAACCTCAGCGTTGACGACCTGGTCGCCGATCGAGGGCGGGTCTTGAATGCGTCGCGCCTGGGTCAGGGCCTCCGGCTCGACGTCCTGCCAGGGGCTCAGCGAGCAGGTGCCCACGTGGCCCGAGGGCAAGCTGCCGTCGAATCCCTGCAGCCACGAGGTGACCGTCTCGAGATCCAGATCGGGGTCGTCGGCCGAGATGACCTCGGACACGTGCAGTCGCGAACCGTCCCCGTCGAACCGGTTGCCATGCAGGGTCACGCCTTCGGAATGCGCGAAGACGAGGTCCAGGTCGTTCGACTCGAACGTGTTGCCCAGGATCCAGTGACCCTCGGAGCGCGTCGAGTACGACGCGGCGAAGGGGCCGGATTCGATGTCGGGCTCGGGCTCCCAGGAGAGTTCGACGCCGATCTCGTTGTAGGTGAGCGTGTTGTCCGAGACGATCCAGCCCTGGCTGTGATCGAGCTTCAACCCGGAACCACGCCCGCTGTCGATCTCGTTCTCGTGGACAACCCAATCCGCGCAGTAGCGCCCCTGGACGCCGGCCTCGCGGCAGCCTTCGATGCGATTGCGGAGCACCATCCCTTGGCGGGAGAATGCGGCATCGAGCCCCGCGGTCACGGCGAAGCGCAGGTCGTTCTCGACGATCAGGTTGCGATCGGAACCTCCCTCGTCCCCCATGCCGTCGGCCGACCCGTCGAGCAGATCCAGGCCGCCGTGGATGCGCAGTCCGGTTCCGCAATGCGTGGCGCTGTTCGAGCGGATCACGTTGTCGCTGGAGTGACCCGCGAGCAACATGCCCGACGCGCCGTGGTCCGCGGCGTAGACACCGTGGCCGTACCCGCGCACGCAGTAGTCGAACCGGTTGTGGCTGACGATGTTCCGCGAGCCCGCGAAGCAACCGAAGCCCCATCCGGACAGGAAGCTGAAGTCGTTGTCGTAGACCTGACTGTCGGTGACGTTGGTGCAGACGATGCCGTTCTGACCATGGCGTCCGCTGCAGTCCTTGATGACCAGACCCGAGCAGTTCGTCGCGTGGATCGCAGCGCCGTAGCGCTCGGTCCATTCACCACCCGCGTTCTCGAGGGCCTCCAGTTGGTCCGCCGGATCCTCACCCGTCAGCGAACTCCCGAGCTCTTGACCGAACCACCCGTCGAAGGCGACGCCGTCCAACGTGATGCGTGTGCTGTCCTGCAGGACGATGCACGACTTGTACCCACCGATGGTCCCGCCACGGATGACGACGTCCTGGCAGTCGACCAGCACGATGCCGAAGCCGAAGGCATCCGGGTTGCAGGTCTCGTTCGACTGGCCGCGCACCTCGACGCCACGCAGGTCCAGTTCGACGCCGCGTGCTCCCTCCAGGCGAATCACACCCTCGGTACCCCCATCGCCCAGAGGCGGAAGTTGGTGGCGACCGGCGGGCAAGCGGGTGCCCTCGACGACGTAGAAGACCTGGCCCGCCTGGGGTCCCATGGATGCGACCAGCGCGGCCTGGCGCTCCTGCTGGAGCGCGGCGCTGGAACAGCCACCGAGGACGGCGGACAAGGCGAGAAGGGTCAGGGAGGAGGCTTGGGAACGGAGCATCTAGGTCGGAGGGGTCGGGGATCGAGGGTGGTCCAGGGTCTCATCGGGATTCGGACGCGGGCTCCCGAAGGCCTGCG
>JAJDEX010000161.1 GCA_029259575.1 Planctomycetota bacterium
CCCCACAGAATGGCATCGCGCACCTGTCCGCCCGAAGCCGGGATGACACGCGCGTAGATCGCGGCGAAGTTGTTCTCGTTGGTCGTGTTCCGTTCCTCGGCCTTCGCCGCCCAACCCTCGACGGTCGGCGTCGCCGCGTCCCACATCGGCCCTTTCGGCATGATGATGGCGTTCGGCACGAAGTGCGACAGCTCGAGCTCGAACGGCAGCGTCGGCACGGTGAAGCGCGTGGACACGTCGCCGGTCAGATCCAGGAAGTGCTCCTCGGGGATCAGGAACTCGTGGACGTCCGTCTGGTCGTTCGCGTTCTGGATCGCGATCTCCCACATGTGGTAGCTGACGTAGTCCGAGGAGCGATTGCCCTCGAACATGCGCAGCGCACCCTCGTCGGAGTTGTGCAGCTTGACGGCACCGGACAGCAGCAAGAGCGCCACGCCCAGGTGTGCGACGATCAAGCTGACGAGCATGGCGCGCCGCGGGGTCGAGCGCGAGGCCCTCATCTTGGCCACGACGCGCACGATGCCGCCGACCATCAGGTTGACGGCCAGCAAGGACATCAGCAATTGCCCACCGGGCAGCGGGATGACCAATGCCCTCCCGAAGATCGGGATGCGGTGCGCGGCCAGCCAGCTCTCGAAGTACATCTTCTGCGCGATGAACAGGCCGTGTTCGATCTGCGCGAGGGTGCCGAGCCAGGTGTCCAGGAACAGGCAGAAGACGATGCCGACGGCCAGGCCGTAGGAGCCCAACCACTTCATCGGACCCTTCACGCCGATCAGTCGCACGGCCAGCATCAGGACGATCGCGATCCAGAAGGGCCAGGTCAGGTCGATCTCGTGGATCGTGACGCCGAAGATGTTGTTCATCGGGAGCCCTCCTCGAGGCTCTTCGCGAACGCCATGAAGTCCTCGGTCGCAGCGTGAACGTCTGCGACCGGTCCCGTCATCTTGACGAAGACCGTGGGCTTGCCGGGGCGTGAGCAGATCAGACCGATCAGGGCGGCATTCTCGACCGGTCCCGCGCCGAACCCGGTGAACGTACCTTCGCCTTCGACCAGGATGCCCTCACCGCCCAGCATCGGAATGCGAGCCAGACCCGCGAACTCCGCCGCGCTGTAGGCCTCCATGCCGATCTGCTGGCGCCAACGATTCGCGTTGGTCAACGTGTCCCCACCGGCGAGCGCCAGGTAGCACTCGGCCAGATCGCTGACCATCCACGTCGCCTCACGCATCATGCGATCGCCGCCGCGCTTCCAGCCTTCGGGGACGGTCCACTCGAAGTTCTCGGAGGCCTCGGGAACGATGCCGGAGGTGTCCGTCATGTCCATGCCGCTTCCCGCGCCACCATGGACCGCGTCGTTCGGCGGTGCCATCGGCGCGCCGGTCGTGGGATCCATGTGGGCCAAGCGCACGATCTCCTGGGTGAACTTGACGAAGTTCTCCTGCTCGGCTTCGACGGTGGCCTTGGGGCCGACCATCTTCACGAACAAGGACGCGCCGGATGCGGACACGATCGCGGCCAGGCTGCGCGCGCCTTGGATCTGTCCCGCGGACCCCGAATAGTCGCCGTCGAGGACCAGGAACGGAATCGTGTCGCCCGCCACCAAACCCGGTTCGATCGGAATCATCGCGAGGTTCATCAAGTCGGCTTCGGTGGCGGGCTCGAGCCCGACCTCACCGCGCCAACGGTTCACGTTCGCGAGCAGACCACCGCCGCTGCCGCCCATGACGGTCAACCAGGCCTTCGCCGCGGGGTCCCGCGTGACCTCGAAGTTCAGGTCGCGGAACTCGACGGGGTCGACCTCGGTCCAGGTCTCCGGCGCCCAGAACTCCGGACGCTGGGCCGCACTCGCGTTGCTGGGATTGCCAGCCGCGGTCACCGGATCGTTGCCGAAGCGCTGACCTGGAGTCGGGTTCGGCAGGATGGTGAACGGCGCGCTCGCCACGGTGCGTTGCTCCGTGATCACACGGTTGGCCGGCACCTCCGAACAGGCGCCGAGAACGAACGTGGCGAAAGCCGCCGTCGTACCGATGAGCCGCGTGGTCCGGCCACGCTTGCAAACACGATCCATCTAGAACCTCCGCTCCTGCAGGAACGTCATCAGAGTCTCCAGCGCTTCCCGCGCCGGTGAGGCACCGAGGGCCGAGAGTCGGCCTTGGGCGCTGGTCAGAAGTGCGCTGGCGCGCGCACGGGCGTAGTCGAGTCCGGGACCCAGGTCGCACACCTCGCGCAATCGCGCGACGCGGTCCTCGAGGTCCGGAAGCGTATACACGTCGCGAATGCGCGCGCGCGTGTCGCCGTCCGCCATCGCATAGGTCTTCAGCACGGCCAGGGTCACCTTGCCGTCCTCGACGTCGTTGCCGACGGACTTGCCGACCTCGGCCTCGGTGCCGGTCAGGTCGAGCACGTCGTCGATGATCTGGAACGCCAGACCGAGTTCCCAGCCGAAGCTGGCCATCGACGTGCCGAAACCGCTGTCGCCCGGATAGCGCGCGCCGAGTTCGCACGCGGC
Source organism: Planctomycetota bacterium (assembly GCA_029259575.1). GTDB lineage: Bacteria > Planctomycetota > UBA1135 > UBA1135 > JAJDEX01. The sequence goes on from JAJDEX010000161.1 coordinate 2,513, forward strand.
GGAGTACAGGGCGGCGGTCTTCGCGCCGGCGATGTTCTCGTAGCGCGTCTCGGCCATCTCGAAGTCGTAGCGACCGCCGGCCTGCTCGATCTCGCCGACGCAGATCTTCTGGGTCGTCTTCGCCAAGAGCTGGCTCGCCAGGCGCGACTTCAACGTGGTCGAGCGGTGGAAGGCGCGGCTGTATAGCCAGTCCCCCAGCAGCACGGCGACCTGGTTGTCCCAGCGCTCGTTGACGCACGCCACACGCCGCCGCACCTCGGCGCCATCGAGCACGTCGTCGTGCACGAGCGTCGCCAGGTGGATCAGCTCGACGATCGCCGCCACGGTCGACAGCTCCCTGTCGTCGTTCTGGGTGGCTTGCCCCACCAACAGCACGAGCGCCGCGCGCAACTGCTTGCCCTGGAAGCGCGAGATGTGATCCGTCATGTCCGCGACGGCGGGCGCATCGGTGGCCAATTCCTCGGCCAGGACCGCGCGCATCGCTGCCATCGGTTCTGTGATCGGCTGCAGGAGAGCCTGAAGTCGAGCGTCGGTCGGATTCATGCCACGTCTTCCGGTCGGTTCCAATTCGAGAGTCGTCGTTCGTTGCCGCTGAGCCGCAGAACGACCAGCGGGGTGCCATCCGCACGCGTTCCGTCCCAGAACGCGACCATGCGGCGCTGGCCTTGCGCGAGAGCGGCGCGGATCGCGGGGAGCGCGCGCTGGTGATACGCGGCGCAGAGAGGTTGGGGACGTCCGTCGACCTCGTACAGGGCGACGTCGGCGTCGTGGGATTCGGCTTGTTCGATCAGGTGCTCCAAGACCGGCTGGTCGAGCGTCTGCATGTCGACCGCGAGGGCGAGCACGCGTTCGGACTTGGCGGCGGCCAGCCCAGCGCTGAGACCTGCGAGCGGTCCCATGTCGGACTCGGGATCGAGCACGAGGTCACGCCCCAGATCCTCGTAGCGCGGTTCGGATCCGCAGGCGAGCAACACCTCGTCGCACACCAGGTCGAGCAAGGTCACGGAGCGCTCGATCCAGCGCCGCCCATCCCGCTCGAGCAGAGCCTTGTCGCGCCCCATGCGCGCGCTGGAACCGCCGCAAAGGACGAGACCGCTGAGCTCTGTGGAACGGACCATGTTGGGGCGTCGGGGGCTTGGGAGCCCCGGGGTTCGGGACGCTGGGGAGGTACTGCGCAGGGGGCCGCAGCGGGACCGGCTCAGTCGTCCTTGGAGGGCGGATCGATCTTGGAGGTTCCCTCGTCCTCGCCTTCCTTCAACCCCGCCT
>JAJDEX010000162.1 GCA_029259575.1 Planctomycetota bacterium
GCCATGGCGCGTCTCTTTCTCCTGGACGGTACGGCTCTGGCCTACCGCTCCCACTTCGCACTGGCCCGGTCCGGACTCTCCACCCCCGAGGGTCGGCCGACGGGTGCGATCTACGGTTTCACGATGACGCTGCGGCGCATCCTCGAGCAAGAGAAGCCCGACCGCATCGCCGTCGCGCTGGACGCGAAAGGACCGACCTTCCGCCACAAGCAGTACGCCGACTACAAGGCGACGCGCGAGAAGGCGCCCGAAGAGATGATCGCCCAGCTCGAGGACATCCGCGAGGTCGTGCGCGCGCACGGCATCCCGCTGTTCGAGGTCTCGGGCTACGAGGCGGACGACGTGCTGGGCACGCAGGCCAAACAGGCCGAAGCCTCGGGCGACGAGGTCATGCTGGTCACGGGCGACAAGGACTACATGCAGCTCGTGTCCGACACGGTCAAGCTCTACAACGTCTTCAAACCCAAGATCGACCTGGTCATCGAGGGCCTCGACGAAGTGCGCGAGAAGTTCGGCACCGACCCCGCGCACGTCTGCGACGTACTGGCGCTCATGGGCGACGCGTCGGACAACATCCCCGGCGTGAAGGGCATCGGCGAGAAGGGCGCGAAGAAGCTGATCGAGGACTTCGGCTCCGTGGCCGGATTGATCGAGCGCCTGGACGAGGTCAAGGGCAAGGCCAAGGAACACATCGAGCGCGACCTCGAGATGCTCAAGCTGTCCTACGAACTGGTGACCATCGACGTCGCCGTGCCGCTGGACGGCGCGGACCAGATCGGCGCACCGGAGCCCGACGTCGCGCGCCTGGCCGACCTGTTCCGCCGGCTCGACTTCCAGAGCCTGGTCAAGCGCGTCACCGCCGATGCTCCGCGCCCTGAACTGGTGCGCGACTACGTCACGATCACGAACGAGGCCGAGCTCGACGCGATGATCGCCGAACTGCGCGAGGCCGGCACGTTCGCGTTCGACAGCGAGACCACGGGCCTGCGCGCGCTCGAGGTCGACATCGTCGGCCTGTCGTTCAGCGCCAAGGCCGGCCGCGCGTTCTACGTGCCGTTCAACGCCTCGCCGCAGGTCCTGAAGGGCGGCTCCAAAGCGCTGCTCGAGAAGCTGCGTCCGCTGCTGACGGACAGTGACCTGCGCCGCGTCGCCCAGAACTTCAAGTACGACGGACTGGTGCTCGGCGCGAACGGCGTCGAGATGCCGCTGGCGGACTTCGACACGATGGTCGCGAGCTACACGGTGCACGGCGCGACGCGCCGCCACGGCCTGGACGAGCTGGCGTTGACCTACTTCGACCTGCACAAGATCCCCACGTCCGAGATCATCGGTACCGGCAAGAAGCAGGTGACGATGGCCGAGGTCATGGTCGAGCAGGTCGCCGAATACGCCTGCGAGGACGCCGACGTCACGTGGCGCCTGTTCGAGGTCCTCGAGAAGGAGATCGAGGAGACCGGCAACGCGACGCTCTTCTACGACCTGGAGATGCCGCTGATCCACGCGCTGATGGCGATGGAGAAGCGCGGCATCACGCTGGATGTCGCGGCGCTCGAGGAGCTGGGCGTCGAGCTGGAGGCCGAGATCGAGTCCGCGCTGGCCGACGTGCGCGAGCTGGCCGGAGAACCCGACCTGAATGTGAACAGCACCAAGGCGCTCGGCGCCGTCCTGTTCGAGAAGCTGTGCATCCAGGACGAGGCCGGCGTCAAGAAGCCCAAGAAGACGAAGACGGGTTGGGCGACGGACCACGCGACGCTGACGACGAATTACGAGGACGTTCCGATCGTCAAGCGCCTGCTCGAGTACCGCGAGGTCAACAAGCTCAAGAACACGTACGTCGACGCACTGCCGCAGTTCGTCAACAAGCGCACGGGCCGCGTGCACTGTTCGTTCAGCCAGGTCACGGCCGCCACCGGTCGCCTGGCCTCGAGCGACCCGAACCTGCAGAACATCCCGGTGCGCACGCCGCGCGGACGACGATTGCGCGAAGCGTTCATCCCGCGCCCCGCGGACGAGCACGGCGAGTGGGTCCTGCTGGCCGCGGACTACAGCCAGGTCGAACTGCGCGTCATGGCGCACCTGTCCAAGGACCCCGGCCTGACGACCGCGTTCAGCGAAGGCAAGGACATCCACGCCTCGACCGCGTCCACGTTGTTCGGCGTCGAACAGGACCAGGTCGATCGCGCGATGCGCAGCCAGGCCAAGGCGATCAACTTCGGCCTGCTGTACGGCATGGGTCCGCAGCGACTCGCGCGCGACACGAACATGACGGTGCCCGAGGCCAAGGGCTTCATCGAACGCTACTTCGCCGCCTTCCCCTCCGTGCGCGCCTGGATCGACAGCACGCTCGAGGAAGCGCGCCGCACCGGCTACGTCGAAACCCTGCTGGGTCGACGCCGCCAGATCCCGGACCTGAACGCGTCCAACTCGCGCCAACGCTCGTTCGCCGAGAACGCGGCGGTCAACACGCCCGTCCAGGGCTCGGCGGCCGACGTCATCAAGCGCGCGATGATCGCGCTCGAGTCGCAACTGACCGCTTCGCCCTTGCACGGCGAGATCCTGCTGCAGGTGCATGACGAACTGCTGCTCGAGGTCCCGCTGGCCGAGCTCGAAGCGACGACCGCGTTGGTGCGCGACTGCATGGAGAACGCGGTGGTGCTGGACGTGCCCTTGGTCGTCGACTTCGGCCACGGCAAGAACTGGCTCGAGGCCCACTAGGGACTGGCCTAGTTCGCTCCGCACGAATGCGCACTCCTCGCCCAGGAGGCCAGGTGGGCTCCCCCGTCCAGGACGAACCGGCCCTCAGGCTCCCCAGGCGGGGGTGAGCGCGTTGTGCGGAGCGAACTAGGCCAGTCTCCTGTGGCGGTTTGTCACGGTGGGTCGCCGGATCCGTGCCGATCTGCGCCGTTTCGGCCCTCCTAGCCCCAAGAACCCAGCCCAAAAGGGGAGTCCAGCCGATTTTGCTCTGGCTCCCGACTGTCCGTCACCCACAATAGCGCGCTGGAATCCCTCGTCCCGATCCTCGGATCGTGTCGATCCATGGCTGACGTCCACTTCGGGCGCCCAGCCCCTCCGCACTCTCCCCTACCCAGCCTCCCGACCATCCCATGGCCGAGACCGATCTGGAAAAGACCGTCTCCGAGGGTCTCTTCGACGTCGACCCCGTTCTGTGCATCGCGTGTGACGCGTGCTGCCAGGACTTCCCTGAAGTGTTCTTCATGGGCGACGACGAGAAGGCGCACCCTCTCGATGACCAGCAAGCGACGCTCTACAACGCGCGTACGGTCATCGACGTTTGTCCGACGGACGCCATCACCTTCTCGGGTGAGGTGCCGCCCCCGGAACTCACCGTCGAACTCGTCGAGGTCGCCGGCTGGGAAGCCGAATGGGCGCTCTATCGCGACGTCCCCGAGAACAAGGTCGAGCGCGACCGCCGCTACGGGCGCGACTACGAGGTCCACAAGAAGAACGGGTACATCGAGATCTCGTTGCAGTTGCCGACGCGCGTGCCCGCCGTGCGCGATCGCTTCCGCTTCGACGCGCCGGCCGAGATGCCGGAGTACCAAGCTCACGTCTATCGCGATGGCGACACCGTGCGCGCGACCTGCTGGGTCCCGCGCATCTCGCCCACCGACAAGACGGACGTCCGCGAGCGCAAGGCCAAGATCCTGGCGCTGACGCACACGTCCAGCTCCTTCCCGGCCCGCTTCACGGTCGAGTGGGAACTGCCGAACGCCCAGATCATCGGCATGCGTCACCGCTACGACGCGCTCGGCAAGATCCGCATCCTGGCGTTCACCGACGCGGATGCGATGGCGAACCACCAGTGGGAATCGCACTTCATCACCGAGGAGTGCACCGCCTGCTCGATCTGCGAACGCGTCTGCCCGACGAACGCGATCTCGGCCGGCGAGCGCTACATGATCGACCCCTCGCTCTGCATCAACTGCAGCGTGTGCGGCGTGTACTGCCCGTTCGACGCGATCGA
>JAJDEX010000163.1 GCA_029259575.1 Planctomycetota bacterium
TTCCTTCATGCCAGGTTCCGAATCCGTCGCACCGCGTGCGTGGACCTCCTGGTTCCAACGCCATGGTCGGCGCAGCGTGAAACGTGCCGCATGTGTGCTGGTGGTGCTGTTCGCGCTGGTTCTGGGGCACGGCGCGACCCGGGCGGAGCGAGCTCCACGGGCCACCATCGACGCCCTGTCCAAGGCCCGCACGTTGCGTGGACGAGCCCGACGCGCTGCGGGCGAGGCACGCGTCGCGTTGGTCGAGCGAGCGTGTGCGGAACTGGAACGCGCCTGGGCGGGCTCGTTTTCCCCAAGAGATGTGGGTCAGGCGACGCTGTCCACAGCGGCCCTCTGCGCAGCCTCAGGCAATTTCGATACGGCGCGCGCCTGGCTGCAACGCTGGATCGACACGTACGCGGATGCAGGCTTCGATGTCGAGCTGAACGCACGCATGCGGTTGGAGATCGCGCACCTCTGGCGTCGGTCCGAGCACTTCGAGCGCGCGCGCGACGCGTACGCGGAGCTGGCGCGCGACGTGCGCATCGGGCCGCGCGTGCGCGAGCGTGCACGCCTCGGAATCGCGTCTGTGGATGCGCTACAGGGACTTTTGCCCGTCGCGGAGCGCACCTGGATCGAACTCGTGGAGTCCGCGCGCACTCCGAGCGTGCGCGTCGACGCCTGGTTGGCGCTCGCGCGCAACGAACGCGTGCCAGAACGATCGGACCGCGTGCGTGCGTTGCTCGAACAACTGCTCGTGAACTTCGAACACGATGCGGTGCGCGGTGACGAACGCGCGGAACGAGCGAGGTTGCGACTCCAACGACATCGGTGAACACCGCGAAGTTCCTCCGATCGCTTCGATATTTTTTTTGGATTCCATGCCCTCGGATGTTTCCCGATCCCCTCGTGATGGGGTATCACAACAGGCGAAGGTGATTGCGACACCGTCCTGGGTGCATGCCACATGCGTGGCGCGCGGACAGTGGAGCGACACTTTCAGGTATAGCGACGACATCACTCGAGGCGGTTCATTCCTTAGGGGACGAGCCGCCTCTGTCGTTGCCAACCTCACCTTCGCGACCCGGGCCGGTCTTGGGAAGCGCGTCACGCCAGCCGGTCCCGCGCAACCCGTCGTGCGCAGCGGCGACTGCGCTCGCTCCGATCCCGGAGGGAAAGGGACGCCGGCCCGAATTCCGTGGGCGGCGCCAAACCGGCCTCGAAACCGCGGTTTAGGGCTCGATTCGTGGCCTCGAGCCGGGCGCGGTCGAAGGGCCTAGCCCGGGTCTCCGAGCGACGTCGTGGGAGACGCGGCGCGATCGTTCGGCACGGTTCGGGCGACCGCATCGCGGCGATCGCGTCCACGACGCACGTGGCCGAGCACGGACGAGACGCGTGGGATCACGCGTCGGTCGAAGCGGCGTGGTCGTGCCGCGCACGTGGCGCGGCTGACCTAGCGGCCGATGCCGGCGTACTTGAATCCGAGCTGTTCGACCGACTCGCGCGGCCAGATGTTGCGGCCGTCGAAGATGGTCGGCTGCTTGAGTGCGGCCTTGATGGCGTCGAAATCCGGTCGGCGGAACTCGTTCCACTCGGTCACGAGGATCAGAGCGTCCGCATCGGGAAGCGCGTCCATCGGACGGTCCGCGTACTCGACGCGATCGCCCAAATAGTGCTCCTGGGCCATCTTCATGGCCTCCGGATCGTGCACGACGACCGTTGCGCCGGCCTTGAGCAGGGATTCGATCAGCACGACGGCGGGCGCCTCGCGCATGTCATCGGTGTTCGGCTTGAACGCCAGGCCCCAGACCGCGAAGCGGCGTCCCGTGAGGTCCGCGCCGAACTCGGCCGTGACCTGGGCGAACTGGACGTGCTTCTGCGCCTCGTTGACGTCCTCGACCGCACGCAGGATGCGGAAGTCGTACTCGTGGTCCGCGGCGGTGTGGATGACGGCTTTCACGTCCTTGGGGAAGCAGGAGCCCCCGTAACCGACACCGGAGAACAGGAAGCGCGATCCGATGCGTTCGTCCGAACCGATGCCGTGACGCACCATGTCGATGTTCGCGCCGACGCGGGTGCAGAGGTTCGCGATCTCGTTCATGAACGAGATGCGCGTCGCGAGCATCGCGTTGGCGGCGTACTTGGTGAGCTCGGCCGACTCGACGTCCATGTGCAGGATCGGGTTGCCGGTGCGCACGAACGGCTCGTACAGCTCGTCCATGACGCGCGAGGAACGTTCCGAACTGGTGCCGATGACGACGCGGTTGGGCTTCAGGAAGTCGTCGATCGCGGCGCCCTCCTTCAAGAACTCGGGGTTCGAGACCACGTCGAACGGGTGATCGGTGTTGGCCTCGATCACGGCGCGCACCTTGGCGCCGGTGCCGACGGGAACGGTCGACTTGTCCACGACGACCATGTAGCCGGTCATGGCCTTGGCGATCGACTCGGCGGCGGCCAGGACGTACTTGAGGTCCGCGCTGCCGTCCTCGCCCGTGGGCGTACCGACCGCGATGAAGCACACCTGGGCGTTGGCGATGCCCTCGGCGTAGTCGGTCGTGAACAGGAGGCGGCCGTCCCGCGAGTTGCGCTTCAGCAGTTCCTCGAGCCCCGGCTCGTAGATCGGGACGACCCCGCTCTTGAGCCCATCGATCTTCGCCTGATCGATGTCGATGCAGGTGACCGTGTTTCCGCTCTCCGCGAAGCACGTGCCGGCCACGAGGCCCACGTATCCAGTTCCGACGACGGCAATGCGCATGATGAGAGAGGGGCAGGTAGCGGGGAGAGCTGGTTTCGGGGCGAAATCGACGTTCGTTCGTGATTCCGTGGTGTCTGGCGGGATGCGGCGCGGCAGGATACCGTCTGCTGCGAGGTCCGGTGTTGGCCTCGCGTCCTGGAGCGGGCGATTAACTCAGCGGTCAGAGTGCCTCGTTTACATCGAGGAGGTCGGGGGTTCGATTCCCTCATCGCCCACCAACCCCATCGGACGGGGCGCCCGTCGCCCCTGAGTGGGAACCCGCGAGACTGCGTGGAACTGGCCGGGAATGCGCAGGACCCCCTCTGGCGGCCTCCAGGAGGCCCTTCCGACCGACGGTGGGGGATTGGAACGAGGGTTCAGACTGCTGCTGGCCCGATGAGCCAGGCGCGGTGTCCCCGTTCCAACCGGCCGACGGCCAGCAGCCCAGGCTTGGAGCCCGGTCCACGGAATCGGCGGGCCAGGACCTCGGCGAGATCCGGGTGACCTCGCTTGAGAACCGTGACCGCTCCGACGTCGTGCTCGCCCAACAGCGCGCGGACCTTCTTGCGATCCAGGGGCGCGCTCCCCAGGACGGGGTGCCCGCGGAGGAGCGGCGAGGTCGGCGGATGCGTTCCACCCAACCAGGCCAACTGGGGAGCCAGCGGACGAAGGCCCTGTTGTTCCGCGAGCGTGGCGAGCAGGTCCGAGCGCAGGAGGCCGGGGTCCGGCACGGCCAGCCAAGTCACGTTCGCCGCGTCCTCGGGCTCCCAAGCATCGATCGTCGTCGGGCGGCCTTCGAAGCGAACCTCCGTGCCATCCGACTTGAGCGCGAGGACGCGGCGCAGGTTCGCGTCCCGCACGGCCAGGTTCCCCGCCCAGACCGTGACCTCGGTCAGACTGCCGTCGACGCTCACCCAGTCCGTCGGCAGGTCGGGCAGGAGCAAAGGGTCGAGACCCGGCGCCAGTTTCAGACACGCTCCGTCGAAGCGCGCCGCGATCTCGAGCGACTCCGACAGCGTCGGGCTCCAGGCCTCCGGATCGAGGCTGCGCCGGCCGGCCACGCGCCGATCGGGATCCAGCAACACCACGTCGGCCCGCACCGCTCGCGAACGCGCGTCCGCACGCACCGCCCAGCCCCGGTGACCGTCGCGACGCAGGTTCTCCGTGGCGAACGAGAGCGTCTCCGGATCCAGGTCTCCGAGGACGACCTGGGATCCACCGCGTGCCAAGGCACGACCATCGACTCCGATTCCGCACGTCGCATCCCAGATGCGGGACTGCCCGATCTGCGAGTGAATCTCGTCCGAGCGGCGGGAAGCCAGTCGCGGATGGGTCGCCTGCTCCAGCCCGTTCGCGGTCAAGAATGGAGGTGCATCCACTCCGAAGCGGCGCTTTGCACGAATTCGCAATTCGCGGAGCGTCGCGATCCGGCGAGCGAGTTCCCCGTCGAATTGCGAGCGAAGTGTTTCGGCAACGGACAGGACCGATGCAGAATCGAGAATTCGGTCGATCACACCTTCGACATCTTCGCCGAAGAGATCGTCACGAAGGCACTCACCGCCCTCTCCCATGTTCCCCGCGCGCCAACTCACTCGATCCGACCGAGGGTCGGGCCTCCTGCAGTCCAGGTGTTCCATCGCGGGCGTATCGTATTCATGGGGAACGGAATCCTAGAGCCCGAGGACCTGTGATGAGGAGAGAGAAACCCGCCATCCACGAGGATCGTTCATGACACGCATCCTACTGATCGATTCGGATCCCGGAGAGCGTCTGATCCAGACGAGCCGATTGGGGGACCAGGGTTTCGAGGTCCACGTCGCCGAAACGGGTGCCCGCGGCATCGTCGAGGTCCGTGCGACCCCGTACGAGGCCATCCTGCTGGCTGCGGAGCTCGAATCGGGAGCCAGTGCGGCCGAGGTCTGTCGCCGGATCAAGGCCGTCCCCGAGCTGCGTTCGGTCCCCTTGATCGTCTTCAGCCGGTCTCGCTCCGGCGCGGACGCGGAGGCGATGTACGACGCCGGTTGCCAGACCTTCCTTCCGCGGGAGCAGCTGGAACACCTCGACCGCGTGCTCTCCACTCACCTGCGCGCCAAGCGGCGCGAGGACGAGCTGCGCGAAACGGCCCGTCAGCTCGAGCTGCGCTGTCGCCGGCTCGAGGACGAGGGCGCCCGCAGCGAAAGCACGGCCCCGGCCAAGACGCTTCCGACCCCCGCCGTTTCCGCCAGACCGGACGGTGTCCTCTTGGTGGACGGCGAAGGCCGACTGCGCAACGCCGACCGCGGCGCGGTGGATATGCTCGGTCGCGGCTTGGTCGGGAAACACCTGGCGGAGATCACGCCCAACACCGGACTCGAGGCCTTCGTCCGCGATGCGCACAGCGTGGCCCGCGAAGGGTTCCGTTTCGAAGTCAGTGCGCGGCGCGATCGACGGGCTCGCATTCTGCGTGCGTCGGTCGTCCCGGCTCCCTTCGGTGGTGAAGCCGGTGGCGTCATGTTGCGCGTCGTGCTGCTCGAGGACGCGACCCAGCGCCGCGACAAGCCCATGACCGACGCCGCACGGCTCGAGCAGGGCATTCTCAACGAAGCTGCGCACTCCCTCTACACGCCCAACCTTCTGGTCGGCACCAGCGTCGCCCGCACGAACCTGCGCGATCGCCTTCGGGAGCTCGCACCTTCCCGCGAACCGGTTCTGATCCTGGGCGATCGAGGCACCGGCAAGTGTTGTGCTGCCCGCATCCTGCACTACACGGGCGAGTCCTCGGGACCGTTCTACCAAGCGCACTGCGGCGCACTGGGTGAATCGACCCTCGAGCAACAGCTCTTCGGAGATGGTCCCAGTGCTCCAGGCGCCAAGGATCCGAATGCCGGACCGGGCATGCTCGTCGCCGCGCGCGACGGCACCCTCGTGCTGAACGAGATCGGCAGGCTTTCGCTCCGCTTGCAAGGACGGTTGTTCGAACTCTTGGGCCAGGGCGCACTGACGAGCACGGGCCGCCGCACGCCCCAGGTCTCGCGCATCATCGCCACCAGTTCGACCTCCCTCGAGAGTCTCGTGGCCGAGGGACGCTTCCTCGCTGACCTGGCCAAGATGCTCAGCCACCATCGCATCGTCATCCCGACCTTGTTGCAACACGTCGAGGACCTGCCCACACTCATCCAGGCATTCATCGAGCGTTACGGTCCGTCCAACGGCGTCACGGGGATCCAGGAACGCGCCTTGAGCGTTCTCATGCGTTACGACTGGCCTTCCAACATCGGTGAACTCGAGGACTGCATCGAACAGGCCTGTGCCCGCGCGCAAGGCGGTGAGATCGAGGTCCTTCACTTGAGCCGCTCCTTGCGAGCGCTCGAGCGTGACCTCCCCAAGCGCCCTACGAACAGCCTGGAGGATCCGGATATATCTCACACGCTGCACCCGATGCCCTCGGTGGAGCACCGCCGGCCCAACCTGGGGCTGCAGCACTGGGAAATCACGACCGAGGATCCCGTCAGTCTCGAGCTCTACGAAAAGAAGGCCCTCTTGCGGGCCCTGGATGAGTGCTCTGGGGACAAACTAGAGGCTGCTCGCCTACTTAATGTCGGAAAGAGCACCCTGTATCGCAAGTTGAAGAGATTCGGTATCGCTTGATGATCGAGACCCACAGCACGTCGAAGCCCGCACCCAGGTCGCACACCATGAAAGTTCTGGTCGTCGACGACGACGACGGTGTCTGCCGTCTCGTTCAAAGAGCGCTGGAGCGCGAAGGCATTCTGTGCACGTATGTGTACGAAGCCGACGCTGCCGCAGCGCGCCTGGCGGACACGACTTTCGACCTCGTCCTGCTCGACGTCGAGATGCCCGGTCGGACCGGTTGGGATCTCCTCGAGGACATGCGTTCCTTGGGCGACGCAACTCCCGTCATCTACTTGTCGGCGCACCACACGGTTCCGGATCGAGTGCGAGGCTTGAACCTGGGCGCGGACGACTTCGTCCAGAAGCCCTTCCGCGTCGAGGAACTCGTTGCCCGCGTCAACGCGGTCATCCGCCGACGCGATGCCATTCCGGTTCTGTCGCTCGCGGGGATTCGCATCGACGTCGGTCATCGCGAGGTGACCTTGCACGGCGCTCCGATCGAGACCAGCCCGCGTGAGTTCGCCGTGCTCTCGACGTTGGCCCAGGCCCGCGGCCAGGCCGTGACCAAGGCCGAACTCCTGCGCGAGGTCTGGAACACCGATGTGGATCCGGGGACCAAGATCGTTGAGGTCCAGATCGCACGCCTGCGGCGCAAGTTCGAGAGCCGTGGTCACGACCTGATCGAGACCGTCACCGGCGCCGGGTATCGCCTGCGCGTCGACTCCTGAACGCCGGACGGCCCAAGGCGCAGATCGATCTGCGCGGCGAGGGTCAGTTCAGGTCGACCTGGACCTCGTGTCCGATCCGCGAGAGCGCCTCGCGCCGTGAGATCGTCGGGTTCAGCAGCTGAGCGCTGACCGAGACGATCTCGACGCCGTCGGGAGCCTCGGGCAACGTCCAGCGACCCAAGCGGACCGGGCGAACACCGTCGGCGAGCAGCATCAACTCGGCGCGCGCCACCGTTCCCGGGTTGTCGCGCGTCCGCAGCCGGCCCGCGGGATCCACCAACCAGCGCCGACCTTCGGCGTCCGTGGCTTCCATCCACAGTTCGACGAGTTGGGGATGACCTTGGGCATCCGGATCCAGGCTCTCGCCGATCCGGACCTCGGCGGTGACGGTCGACCCGTCCACCAACAGGCGGAGCTCGGGGGTGAGGCCCAACGCCCGTCGACGCAACAGGGGGAAGGGGCTGGGCAGGCCGATCTCGCGCGGCAACGGGAGGATCACCAGCTCGTAGTTCGAGAGCAGCTGCGCCAGGGCCTCGCGGTTCTCCGCCGAGGGGTCCACGTCGTACGCCAGCAGGTCGATCGGTATGGGCGACGCCTGGTTCTTGATGAGTCGCGCGCCCAGCAACTGGCCGCCTTGGACGAAGTCGGGCTCGGCCGAGAGCGCTCGTACGAGGTCGGTCCTGGGGCGGGCCGCCCACGGTTCTTCCCGCGGCGCCTGATCCGCCGTGCCGATGCGGCCCATCATGTCGCGAACCTCGAGTCCGGACAGGTAGCCGAGCGCGCCCGGCCAGGGCGTCAGGATCGAATGTCCCTCTTGAACCTGATCGCGCAGGAACAGACCCAGCGCACGTTGCCGAGCCGTCCGCGCGAGTTCCTGGTTCAGCGCTTCGCGGCCGAGCAGCGTGCTCTCGCCGAACGCGACAGGAGCGGCGGGGCTCAACCACGACTCGCTCCACGCGGCCAGCGGCAGCGGTCCGAGGTCCGTGGGGAATCGACTGCCCAACGCCGACAGCATCGACGCGACCACGATCACCGTCCAGCTGAGGCGTTCGATCCAACGACGGTTCGTGTCGAGCAGCGCGATGACGCCGGCTTGCACGGCGATGAACAAGGGTCCGATCGCCGGGACGAGCGCCAGGTGGTACGTGGCTTCGGGACCGCCCTCGACGACGATGATCAGCGCCCAGGCCAGGGCCAGGAAGAGCCCGCGGACCCCTGCGCCCGACAATCGTCGAAGCGCCATCCCGATCAACGGGAAGACGATCAACAGCGGCGTCGCTCCGGTCGTCGCGAAGTCGAGCAAGCGCAGCGCGCCCTGGTGGATGGTCGACGGGTCGGTGTCGAGGATGGCTTTCAGGTCATCGCCGTAGAGCGACGTGCCGCGCGACGTCTTCACGTAGCACAGCGCTGCGGTCACGGCCCCCGCGACGAGGAACGGCCACCAGGGCGCGGGTTCGGCGCCGTCGCGTCTGGGTGAGATGCGTTCGACCAGCGCGAGGACCAGGAGCGCGACCACGAACAGCACGCCCTCGGGACGTGCGGCGATCAGCAAGGACATGGATCCCGCCAAGCTGATCCAGTGCCGGTGTTCCATCGCGACGAACGCCACCGAGACGAACATGGCGACGGCGGCCCACTCGGTGCCGCTGGTGGCGGCGGTGGCCAGGCTGCCGCACGTGACGAACAAGAGCGGCGGCAGGATGCCCACGAGACGGTCGGTCGCGAAGCGCGCGCTGAGGAAGACCATCAGCAGCGCCGATCCGAGGCCGACCATCTGGGTGCTGTGCGTGACGGGCAGGTAGAGGCGTTCGGCCAGCGCGGACACCCCGATCCAGAGCGGCGAGGCG
>JAJDEX010000164.1 GCA_029259575.1 Planctomycetota bacterium
GGCGGTGGCACCATCGAACACACCCGACGGAACGGCGCGGCCCAGGAAGCCGAGCTCGTAGAGCGACCTCTGCAGCCAGGCAACCGAGTCGCCGGTCTGCCCCGGCGCCAGCAGATCGGGGAGCCGCGCGAAGTCGCGCCAGGCGATGTAGCCCGTGCCGGTCCATCTCTCGCGCAGATCCGTCAGCGGAACGACGACCGGAGTTTCTCCGAGGAGTCCGACGAGAACCGCGTCTTCCCCGCGAATCTCCTGGAGGAGCACCGCGCGAGGCGCGCCGGCCGATGAGCTGACCATCCACGTACAGCAGCACCTCGGCGCCGGTGAAGACACCGGCCAGGTGGTGCCACGTGTCCATCTTCAAGATCGGTCCATCCGCTTCGACGACGTCGTAACTGCGGCCCGAGTGCACCATGAACGCTGGGACGCCGCCGCTGATGAAGAAGCCGTACCCGCTGCTCTCGGTCTTGTTGATCAGGCCCTGGCGTTCGTGGAACTTGTCGGCCTTCATCCAGGTCTCGACCGTGAACGGACCGTCGTGCAAGCGCAGGCGCTCGCTCGCGATCGAGAGCGAATCGCTGCCGTCGAAGCGCATGCCCTGGCGCCGCACAGGCTCGTCCTGCGTGACGCCGGTCTCGGGATACGCGGTCAGCACCAGTTCCAGCACCGCCGTACGCTCCGGCGACGAGATGCGTTGGTGCTCGGCCAGATAGTCGATCTGCCAGTGCAGTTCGGGCATGGCGAAGTCGTCGTCCAGCGTGTGGGCCGGGCGGTCCAGGTGGAAGGTCCAGGTCGCCGTTGCGCCAGGTTGGATGGTCACGTGAACGTGCTCGCTGCCCGATCTCCAGCGCCAATCGGCGGATCGGAGCCAGCTGGAGACCTCGATCGTGCGCGACGTCGGGTTCGTGAGCTCCATCGGCACCTCGAAGGCCGCGCCCTCGGTCGGGTCGAACAAGAGGTCGACCTGGGCACGCGGGCGGACGTCCCGGGACAGCGTGCGCACGTCGTCGCTGACCTCGGCCGTGATCTCACGCGGGTCCAGCACGGCACCGACGGGCACGACGCTGATCGCCAAGTCGTCGCCACGCACCGTCACCATGTGGAACTCGTGCAGGAAGCCGGCTTCCGGAACGTCACCGCTCTGGTGCCCTCCGACGGTCGCCAACGTGAAGTACTCGATCCCGTCGCGCACGCCGTCGTAGCGCATCAGGTGGATGTGTCCCGCGAAGACGGCGGACACGTTGCCGGCCGCAGCGAGCTCGTCGTGGACGCGATCCCAGTCGGAGCCGTACCCGCCGCCGATCCAGCGCGGATGGTGCAGGAAGACGAACACGTGTTCGGCGCCCTGGGTTCTCTTCAACGTGTCCTGCAACCAGGCGAACTGCTCGGGGCTCATCGACTGGGATTCGGGACGATGGAACGTGCGTTCGCCCGTCTTCGGATCGCCCTCGTCGGTGAACAGCACGACGAACCAGCAGTTCTGATGTTCGAACGCGTACCAGAGCGGGCCGAAGTGCTGCTCGTAGTTCGCTTCGTGCTCGCCCTCGGGTCTGCCGTTGCCGCGCCAGTAGATGTCGTGGTTGCCGGCGACCGGGAACCACGGCATGTCGAGCGCGCCCATCACGCCCTTGAACTGCAACATCTGCGCCATCCACGCGGGCGTCTGGTTGTAGCCCTGGATCAGGTCGCCGACGGTCATCACCAGGTCCGGCGCGAACAGGTTCGTGTCCTCGACCGCTTGCGCAAGCACGTGGATGCCATCCGCCGGTCCGCCCGTGCGATCG
Organism: Planctomycetota bacterium; assembly: GCA_029259575.1. Taxonomy (GTDB): domain Bacteria; phylum Planctomycetota; class UBA1135; order UBA1135; genus JAJDEX01. The sequence continues at coordinate 1,782 of JAJDEX010000164.1, forward strand.
CCGTAGACCGCGAACGTGAAGGCGTCCTCGTCCTTCGGAAGGGGGAGCGTGACGCCCGACTCGCGGTTCGTCAGGAAGCGGTCCTCGTCGGCCAGGACGTGCGAGTCCGAGGCTTCCGAAGCTTGGCCTCCGGAGAAGAGGGACGCGCCGCCGAGCAGGGCGAAGCACGCGAGACCGAGCCGCACGCGCGTGCGAGGCTGGAGGGTGGAGTGAGCGGATTTCTGCATGGGACCTCGTGGGTGCCCGATCCTAGAGTGCCTGGAGCGGACTTCTAGCGTGGGCTCACGAGTCTGCCCGTGGGGACCGCAGAGGGGGATCCCCTCACGGCCCTCCCTCACGGCCCCCGAAATGATGAAATCTGCTGATCCATCGGGCGTCCGTGACGTTCCCGGTGTGCCCACGGCCGCTCCTGTCGCCGTCGACACTCGGATCTCCCCGAGAACCCTCCTGTCTCGATCCGTCTGGACTCAAGATGCGCTGCATGTCCCTCCACCTCGTTCCTGCCTCCGTCCTCGCCCTGCTCCTCGTCTCCACCCCGGCCGCCGCCCAAGGCACGCCGATCGGATTCATCGAGGACTACGCCCTGGCCACCGATCGCACCGCGGCGCTCGACCAGCTGATCCCCGGGACCGAGGAGTACTACTACTACCACTGTCTGCAGCGGCAGCACGAGGGCAACTACGAACAGGTCGAGGAGCTTCTGGCCACTTGGTTGCGCCGTCATTCGCGCGGCTCCCAGATGCGAGAGATCGAGAACCGGCAGGCGATGCTGACGTTCCCGTCTGACCCCGAACGCAGCTTGAAGTTGGTGCGCGAGCGCATCTCGCTGCACTTCGACCATCAACGCCAGGTCGCCGGTGAGAGCCCGAACCTGCCGACGCGACTGGACCCGGGCGTGCTGGCATGGGACGTCCTGCGCGATCGTGCTCTCGGCAATCATCGCCACCGCGTCGACGGGTTCCGCCCGCCCGCGTTCGACCGTTTGATGGGGATGGATCTGTCTTCGCGCCAGGTCGCGGACCTGCTCGGCAAGCTGAGGCGTCCCGACGCGCCGAACCTCGTGCAGCGCATCGTCGAGAACCTCCGTGACGATCGCGCCAAGGGGTGGGGCTCGATGCACGTCCACGGCCAACTCACGTTGAACCAGATGGATGCGGTCGCGGAGCAGATCGGTCCGATTCGCAACGACCCCGACTTCATCAGCCAGTACCTGCAACGCTTGGCGCCCGGCAGCGATGTCAAGTTGGACGCCGATCGCGATGCCGAACTGGCCTACCTCGAGCGCCTGCAAGCG
>JAJDEX010000165.1 GCA_029259575.1 Planctomycetota bacterium
CCTCGAGCGCACCCTTCATGGTTCCGTGCGGTGCTCCACCCAAGGTCAAGCTGCGTTCCGCGAGCTCATCGACGTCGAGAGCGGACTGCAGGTACAGCTCTTCGAACTTGGCGTGCAACTGGAAGAACAACGGACCCTTCACGAACCAGTGATACGCGCGGAGCTTCTGGTAGAGGACGAGGTAGTCGGCTTGCAGCTGGTTGAGATCTTGAACGATGGGGGACATGGTCGTGTGAAGGGTTGGGAGGTGACGGCGTGGCGCGCCTGCGACCAGGCAGGTGGGGAGCGCAGCAGCTGGGGCTCGTTCCCGCGACCTGAATAGGATCGTTCAAGCCGCGACAGATCTCCAATGGATAAGAGTTGGCGCTGCGATAGCTTCAAGTTATCAGCGTCGCGCTGCAGCCACTCGTGGACTTCGAGGGCACCGAGTTGCACCCGTTCCTTCGGGAATCCGCCGAGACGGTGGGGACAGGTGGGCCTGTCGAGGTAGCTGCAGGCGCCGAAGTGCGTACTCGAACTCGATGAGTTCGAGCGTCATCGCCGTGATGGTCGTGTGACCGTTCGGGATGAGACATCGATCGCGGATCCGATGTGGGCCGGAACCTGGGGCCAGGGGAAGGCGTGACGTATTCCTAAGAGCCACCACGGACCCCCACCCACCCCGGGGGACGCTCGTTCTGGAACGAGGTTGCGGATCGCGTTGGAAAAAGAAGCGGCGACACGGGCCGGCCGTGCCCCCAGCGGTCCCAAATCTCGCGGCCGGGAGGTCGTTCGACCCGCTGACTCAAGGCTCGGGTCGGAGCGGCGTTCCACGCCGCCGACCACGGGTTTTGGATCCGGTGCGTCTCGAAATTGGCTCTGGAGGCCCCAGGAGGGGTGATTTGGCTCCGAGAAGGCCCCCGATTGGATGGGTTGTCCGCGGCGGCCAGGTGATGAGCCGGACGTGGATTCCCACCCGGGGCACCGTGTCTCAGTTTGAGCCAGGGGAAGACCCGATGAGGTCTTCAGGGTGGGGCTCCCTGGTTCCGAAAAGGACTTCACAGGTTCGCCCCAACCCGACCTGACCACATCATGACCTCCACCCCCGTCGTCCTGATCGCCAGTCCTCACCAGGACCGCCGCGATGCTCTCCGTTCCTGCTTCGAGAAACTCGGCGTCACCGTCGAGGAGGCCTTCGACCTGGCCGACATCCTCGACCGCATCCAGGACAACCCGCCCGAAGCGGTCGTCGTCGATCCTGAACTCGCCGAGACCGGGTTCGAGAGTCTCGCCTCGGCCATCACGGACATGAGCGGTGGCAAGGCCGCCACCATCGTGATCGTTCCGGAGGACGGCTCGGTCGATCTGACGTTGGCCGAAGCCGCGGGCATGCAGCTCGTGGGCTACCCGCCGCACCCGATCCTGTCCGCGCACCGCCTCGTGCAGGCGATGGGACGCTTCGCAGCCGCCGGCGCGACGGGACCGACGTCCCTGACGCTGAACGGCCTGCGCAACCTGGCGACCGACGCGATCAGCCGCGCGAACGCCGCGGGTCGCACCTGCGCGACCGTCTGCCTGTCCTGGCCGGACCGTGCCGGATGGGAGCACGACCTCACTCACTCGACGCAAGAAGCGCTCGAGGTCCTGCACGATTGCAGCGACAACACCATCGACCCAACCAGCATGCGTGCCGCCCGTGATGGCGACCGCGTGTGGGTGCTCTTCCCGGACCTCGACCGCGTGCAGACCGTCGCGCGCGTCGTGGCTCGCCTGCGCGATGCGTTGGGGCGCGATGACCAGGTCGGTCCGCTGGCCTTCGGCGTCGCCCTGGGTCCCTCGGACGCGAACAACGTGAACGCGCTCTTCGATTGTGCGGGCAACGCCTGCGATCGCGCGCGTCGTGAAGGGCCGGCAGCGGTCGCCTATCACAACGAAGCGCAAGGGCGCTGGGCGCTCGAGCGCTTGACGCTGGAGCAGAGCTTGCGCGACGCCGTCGCGAACAACGAGCTCATCCTCTACTACCAGCCGCGTTGTGCGATCAACACCTGCGAGGTTCTGGGCATGGAAGCCCTGATCCGCTGGCGTCACCCGCACCTCGGCATGATCTCGCCGGCCCAGTTCATCCCGCTGGCCGAAGAAACGGGCCTCATCGTCCCGATCGGCGAATGGGTCCTGCGCGAAGCCTGTCGCCAGAACCAAGCTTGGCGCGACGCCGGCCACAAGCCGATCCGCGTCTCGGTCAACCTCTCGCCGGTGCAGTTCCGCAGCCCTGACCTGTTCGACATCGTGCAGAGCGCGCTCTCCGACAGCGGCTTGGCCCACGACGGCCTCGAGCTGGAAGTCACCGAGAGCATGCTCATGAACGACCCGCGTGCGACGGCCGCCGCGCTGCGCAAGCTCAAGGACACGGGACTGCACATCTCGATCGACGACTTCGGCACGGGCTACTCGAGCCTCAGCTACCTGAAGCAGTTCCCGATCGACGCGTTGAAGATCGACCAGAGCTTCGTGCGCGACGTGACGAGCAACCCGGACGACGCCGCGATCGCGACCGCGATCATCCTGATGGGGCACAGCTTGAAGCTGACCGTCGTCGCGGAAGGTGTCGAGACCGAGAGCCAGCTCGCCTTCCTGCGCGTGCTGCAGTGCAACGAGATCCAGGGCTTCCTGATCAGCCAGCCGCTGCCGCCGGAGCAGGCGGTCGAGCTGTTCGCCGAGCCGAAGACGAACGTCGCCTGAGTCGCACCTGATTCCATGATGCGCCGCGTTCCGACGAGAGTCGGGGCGCGGCGCGTTTCGTCGTGAAGTGCTCTCCATGCCGAGGAAGCCGCACGACGTGCGTGGTTCGTGGCGCTGAACAGGGCGTGCCGTATCCTTGGGGGATGTCGATTCGTCGCGCTGCCCTTCTGCCCGTGCTCGTCCTCGTGGTCGCCGGAATCGCGGTCTGGGCGGCTCGTCGCACGAACATGCCGGCGCCCCACGGTTCCGGACCGGAAGAGGCCGCCACCGCGGTCGAGGACGACGCAAGGAACCAAGCTGTGGACCTCGTCGGGGGTGCGCGCACGTCGGACAGCGATCGAGTCGAGGCGGCAGGTCCGGAGCCGGTGCCTGATGTCGTGGCTGGCGCGCGGAAG
>JAJDEX010000166.1 GCA_029259575.1 Planctomycetota bacterium
CCGACGCCTTGGACCAGTTCCGCGGCATGTACGCCATCGCGGCCTACGACACCCAGGAGCATCGGCTGGTCCTCGCCCGCGATCCGCTCGGCATCAAGCCGCTGTTCTGGTGGTGCGACGGTACGGAATTCGTCGCCGCCAGCGAGCCCACCGCGATCCTCGAACACCCCGCCATCCAGGCGCGGCCCGACCTGGCGACGGTCAGCGGCTACCTCGGCAGCCTGCGCACGACGCTGGGCGAGCGCACGCTGTTCGACGGCATCTTCACGCTGCTGCCGGGCGGGCGCCTCGAGCTCGACCTGGATCGCCCGGCTCTGGCGCCGATCGGCCACCTGTCGCCGCCAGGACCTCCGGTCGATCCGACGCTGGGAGGCCAGGCCGCCGCCGACCAGTTGTTCGACGTGCTCGAGGACTCCGTCACCCGCCATCTCCGCAGCGACGTTCCGCTGTGCGCGCTGCTCAGCGGCGGCATCGACAGCGCAGCCCTGGTCGAACTGGCGCGCAGCCGAGCGACGAACCTGCGCACCTACGTCGCCGGCGCCCCGGAAGAGGGCGGCGACCTGGAGCACGCGCACGAACTGGCCGAGCTGTGGAGCCTGCGCCACGACGAGGCGATCATCACCAAGCCGCGCTTCCTGGACGGCTGGGCCAACTTGATCGACCGTACGGGGATGCCGCTGACGACCCCGAACGAGGTCGCGATCCACGCCGTCAGCGCCAAACTGGCCTCGGACGGCTGCGTCGTCACCCTGTCGGGCGAGGGCGCCGACGAGCTGCTGGCCGGCTACGGCGCGGTCATGGACGCGGCGCGCCTGTTCGAGGCCCAACGCGAACCGCACGAGTCGCGCGCGAACTTCCACTTGGACTCCTCGGCCTGGATCCCCAGCACGCGCAAGGTCGGGCTGTTCCGGCGCGAGGTCTGGCAGGCGCTGGACTCGGACGTCGAGGTCGCCGACTACGCCGAAGCGCTGCTCGACGTGTGCGCCGCCGAGGCCGGGCCCGAAGCCGACCCGCTCGATGCCCACCTGCGCTACCTGCGCCGCGTGAACCTGACCGCCCTGCTCGAACGGTTGGATCGCACGACCCAACAGGCCTCGGTCGAAGGCCGCACCCCGTTCGCCGACATCGAGGTCGCGAACTTCTGCGAGTCGCTGCCGATCGGCACCAAGTACGGACGCCCGCGCGGCCTGTCAGGAGGCATCGGCGTCATGACGCAACCGACGACCAAGCTCGTGTTGCGCGAGGCGATGCGGAACCGCCTGCCCGAGTCGATCCTGCACCGCCCCAAGGCTTCGTTCCCGCTGCCGTTCCAGGACTGGTTGGTGGGCCAGGGCGACGCGTTGCGCCAGTCCGATTTCGCAGCCGCGTTGTTCCGTGAACGCGCCGTCGAGCGTGCCGCAGCCGACCCCGTCGGCAACTGGGGCAGCTTCTGGCCGATGGCCAATCTGGCTCGCTGGGGCGACCGCTGGTTCGCGTAAGGGAGTACGGGGAGTACGGAGTCACGGGGAGTACGTACTCAGGAGCCATCAAGGTGACCTGGGCGCACTTACTGCTTGACCGCGCGGTGCGGTCGAGCTGGACTATCAACTCAAACCCGGTGTCCACTGAAACGGGGTAGGGTCAACAGTCCAGAAGAAGAAGAAGGGCAGCGACGAGTGGGAGGACGTGGCGACGTTGGATGACGGCGTGTCGGTCGACGTCGGGGTCGGGGTCGGTGACTCGCTTCAGGTCGTCCGAACCGGCAGCAACGGAGACCGCAGCGGGACCTACGAAGCCCTCTGATCGCTACGGATCTCCCGCGCCACATCCATGGCGCGAAGGACGCTACTTCCATTCTCGGCGATCTGTCCGATTGGCGACGACTTTCAGCCAGCTCTTGATCTGCGATGAACTCACCGACTCGAACACAACGCACGCTGTTCCTGTTTGCTGTTGGTTTCGCAGCAGTCTTGTTCTCAGTCTTCGCACTTCAGCGGCGTTCAGGTACAGGGGTCGAGCCCGTCGACTCGGAGAAGTCTGCGCAGTCGGTCGAGACTGAGCTAGCGGCTGTGACTTCGCAGTTGACGGAGTCTGAGGAACGGCGTCAGGATTCCAGACCGACCGAGGTCCAAGCGGGTGTACTGACGATTCACTCTCGCGGGTTCAGGCAGCACGAGGGACAGATCATCTGGCTCGCCCGAGATACCGTGGGTCCGTCGAAGAGCCGGGTGTCTTTGGCCGTGACGGAGGACTCTCAATCATTCACCCTCGCTCCCGGCTCGTACCGAGTCGAGCAAGGCCAGTTCGAGTGCTTGCGGAACGCGTTTGAGCTCGAAGTCGACGGTGAGGTCCGGCTCGACGTCGTATGGAAGCGTGAGTTGGAGATCGAGGTCCTTCGTGCAGATGCAACCCCTGTAGCGGGGGCCCCCGTTCGTTTTCGCCGCATCCCGGGCGGGGCATCTGGGAGCGACGTCGAAGCCACGACTGATGCGCTCGGGCGATGCACCATTTCCTGCCTCGCGCTGCCCGGCCGGGTGCTGGCGGGCGCTCCTCGGATCGGATTCGCTCATCAGCTCATCCCGTCGGAGACCCCGGACGATCCGGTCGTCCTGTGGCTGGATGCCGGGCCGATTCCGATGCAAAGCCTTGTCTTGGTCGACGCGACCGGGGCGCCCAGGTCCAACGTTGCGTGCACCGGCAATCATGGCGAATCACTCGGCGATACAGACGAGGAAGGGACTGTGGCGCTTCCTTTCAGCGCGGCTCGGCGTTCTCGGCTAGAGCTCACCCTTCGAGGGGAGGCCGCATATCCCTCCTGGTGCACGCTTCCGCCGGATGACGGTCCGGTGACGGTTCCGCGGAGCGTCCCCGTCAAGGTAACTGTACGTGGTGCTCGGACCAGTACGCCTATTGATATCTCGGTCCAGCTCGATTGGAGCAGGTCCGCGAACCATGCGAACCCGAATCCCGTGCAGGCCGCGCGTCGCGTGGTTGGGTCCGAGGGAGTCCTCAACTGCCCGGAGGGCATACTGACCACGATCCATGTCGTTGATGGGGACGGTCGGTCTGGAGTGGCGTCCATACTGCCGGTGGTGGATTCCCCGCAGCACCTACAGATCGACCTTGCTCCCTCGCCGCAGCTGCAACTGCGCTTCGCTCGCGGCGCGCCTCCACATACCTCGATCGAGACGAGTCTCGATTCCTTCGGTTCATCCGTTTTCCAGGTCGACACGGGGGCGATGTCCCTGGATCTGCCGGTCCCGGCTTCCACTCTTCGCGTCACGGTCCGTGCGCCGGGGCATGTTCCCCGTGCCTTCATTCCAGTAGGTGGGACAGCAAGCGGGGGCGAGATCGATGCCACCTTGGTCGAGGGGCGCGCGGTCGCCTTTGCGGTCGTTGACCCACTCGACGGAGAGCCTGTCGCGAATGTGCGCCTGGACATCAACAACCGCGACCGTGTCTGGATCGGTGGTGACGGCGAAAGCGGCCTGCAAACGTTGGATCCCGGCTGGCGGGAGCATGCGCCAAGGATGGTCTCGGTGTTCACGGGACCCAATGGTGTCGGACGTGCTCCGGCCCTCGAGCCAGGGCACTATGGCGTTTCGCTGCGCCTTAGCGAGGAGGCGTTCGCGTGGTTCGGAGCGGGCAGGGGCTACAGTGCGCCGCCCACGGAGGTCCGGATCGCGTCGGACGAGAGTGAGGTTGTCATTGAAATGCCAAGGCCGCGGCTCGTCTCGATCCAAGCCATAGATGCAGCCACCGGACGCCCCTTGAGCGAGTTCCAGGTTGTCGATGTCGATGAACCCACACGGCGTTGGACTGCCCTGTCGGGTACTGCACACCTGCCCATTCCGAGTACGACCCGAGAGCTACGCATCCACGCGTCCGAATACCGCGCGGTGGTCATCGCGGCTCCAGAGACAAGCCGGCGCGAGACCGTGTCCCTGCTTCGTCGCGCCGGCGCATGCGTGCAAGTGACCGCAACTTCTGGACAGTCCTTGGAAGGGACGGGGATCCTCCTGGACGTCTGGAGTTTCGAAGGGCCGGGTCAGCAGGGCGAGCCACAATTGCTTGAGACCGTCCGAATGACACTCGGGCGGACAGGACGGGCCGAGTTTGAGTGTTACTTCGATCCCGCCACGATGCGCCTGGCTGCACGGCTCGGTTCGCGACAGGATGCGCTTGAGCTCCATGACAGCGGACGCCGTTTCTATTGGGACGGCGCGTCGGACGTTGCGCTCAAGCTGGACGTACGCGACGGGCAATGAATAAACAGTACGGAGTCACAGTACGGAGTCAGGTAACGAAACTACGATTCCCCGTTCAGCGAAACACCCTGCAAGCGCGGCTTCGCCGTACTTGCAG
>JAJDEX010000167.1 GCA_029259575.1 Planctomycetota bacterium
CCGGACGATGGATAGTAACCATCCAGGACGTCGAGACCGACACCACGATCCGGTACGCGAATCACGACACGGATCGGGCCTACGAAGTTGAGGTCGTGGCAGGCAAGACGGCGATCGTACAGCTCGAGCAGGAGCGGGTTCGGGGTTCCCTGCTCATCGACCTTCAACTGGATGCGGACACCGGTAGGGTCCAGCTCTTCACGACGGGCCCTACACCGAAAGAAGTCCTTCCCAGCTTCAGCGACTTCTCCAGCTCGACGGTCAAGGCAATTTGGTTGGGTGTCGTCGCACCTGGCAACTACCGTGTCGTCGGCACGAGTGGCGACAGGGTGGTCGATCGCACGATCACCATGGATCGCCAGGCTCAGAGTGTGACGCTCACGTTCGACTAGCCCGCGCGCTTGCCGTCGTCGGAGGCAGCCGCGTCCTCACCATCGGCGCAGGCCTCCTCCGCGGAGCGCGCCTCGAGGACCTTGACCGTCTCGCCGTCGCTGATCATGCGGCGGCCTTGACCTTCTTCCAAGGTCAACAGATGCGCGGGGGCACCCCAAAGACGTGACAACTGCGTGAGCAACTGGCCCGCCTCGTCGAGCTTCAGGTCGCGCCCATCGTGCTGGTGCACGAGTTCCAGGCAGCCGTCCTCGGTGACCGCCGTCAACTGCACGCGCGGCGCGCCGCACCAGGCGCGGTCGCGCAAGAGCTGGCTCTTGACCGCTGGGAAGTTGCGACCGGCGACCTCGGACTTGCCGGTGCGGCCGTTCTTCTTGATCAGGAACAGCTGGCTCTCGGCCGCGAACTCCTCGTCGACGACCTCGTCGATGAAGGACACGTCGTTGTGCACGCGGCGCAGGCGGAAGATGTCCATGCCCTTGCGCTCGGCGTGGCGGAACAGCTCGATGCCGAACTTGTACGGGTTCAGCTGGCCGGGTCGCGTGGCGGTCGCGCCGGAGTGGCAATCGGCGAACTCGACGACCTCGGACGTGTCGAGCAGGCCCTGGGTCAGCAGCTTCGAGTGCCAGAACGACGCCCAGCCCTCGTTCATGATCTTGGTCATGCGCTGCGGCATGAAGTAGTAGGCCTCCTCGCGCACGATGTGCAGGAGGTCGCGCTTCCAGCTGGGCAGCGACGCGTGTTCGAGCAAGAAGCCCAGCACGTCATAGGTCGGCATGTCCCGTTTGGGCGAGGCCGTCGGACGCTTGGGCGCGGACGGGTCCTCCATCGTCGCCTCGAAGGCGGCGCGTGCCCGCTCGGACATCCCGGCGCCGGTGGGGACGGACGCCCCACCCTTGCGCAATTGTTCGCGCAGCGGCAAGTACGGGTCGACCAGGCTCTCGAGGCTGAGCGCTTCGTCGAGGAAGATCTCGACCTGATCCTGACCGTGCCGCTCCATGAGGCGCCGCACCGTTTCAGCGTGCTGCTCCATGCGCTCGTGCATCCGTCGATCGGTCGCGCCGAACCAGACGTTGTGCTTGAAGAAGTCCGCGTGGCCGAAGACGTGCGCCATCACGAGCTTCTGCTCCATGAACGAGTTCGACTTCACCAGGTAGGCGACCGTCGGATCGTTGTTGATGACCAGCTCGTAGATCTTGGACAGGCCGTACTCGTAGCCCTTCTGCAACCGCTCGAACTCCATCCCGAAGCGCCACGAGGAGTAGCGTGACGGGAAACCGGTGTAGGCCGCGACCGCGTTGACGTCGCGCGCGTCGAGGGGCTCGAAGACGACCTCGAAGAAGTCCAGACCAGCCTTGCGCGCGGCCGCTTCGGTGCGGATCGCTTGATCGAGGAGTTGCTGCGTCAGGTGCGGACCTCGGACCATGTCAGCGCCCCTTGCCCAGGAAGGAACGGATGGCGTCCGCGATCTCGTCGCGACCGTTGATGCCCGAAGTGACCATCGCGTCGTGCTCGCCGAGTGCGACGTCCAGGTCCTTCTTGAACTGACCCGAACCGTAGGCGCTCTTGACCTGGCCGTAGCAGAACTGGTTCACGCGCGGCAGGATGTCGTTGCGCAGCATGCCGACGCAACGTTCGGTGTCGCGCGCGCTCCAATTGTCGCCGTCCGAGTAGTGGAACGGGTAGACGTTCCAGTTCTCGGGGCGGTACTTCTCCTGCATCAGCCGCAGGCACAGTTCGTACGCCGACGAGATCTTGGTGCCGCCCGATTCGCGCAGGTGGAAGAACGAATCGTGATCGACGACCTTGGCCACGGCGTCGTGCACGATGTACACGACCTCGAGATTCTTGTACTGGCTGCGCAGCCACGTATCGATCCAGAACGCCTGGATGCGCACGATGTCCTTCTGCTCGCGCCCCATCGAACCGGACACGTCCATCATGTGGATGATGACGGCCGAGGACTCAGGCACTGGCGCCGTGCGGCGTGAACGGAAGCGTTCGTCGTCCTTGATCGGCACGATGCGCGGATCGGCAAAATCGTAGTCGCCCGACGAGATCGTGCGCGTCAACGCGCGTTTGAACGTCCGACGGAAGTGACGCAGGGACTGCGGTCCCTGGCTGCGGATGCCGGTATAGCGACCGCCTTCGGTCATCAGCTGGCGCGACCCGCGCGGCAGGATGTTGGGCAGTTCGAGCTCGGCGCCGAGCATCTCGGCCAGCTCCTCCAGCTCGACCTCGACCTCCATCACGTGCTGGCCGGCCTGGTCCCCGGCGGACCCGGCGCCGTCGCCTCCTTGCCCGTCACCGTCCATCGGCTGACCGTCCTTGCCGGGACCTTGCCCGACCCCATCGCCCGAGTTGTC
>JAJDEX010000168.1 GCA_029259575.1 Planctomycetota bacterium
GCGGGACCACCCCGATTGCGACGACCGGCGGGAAACTGGCTCTCCCCCGAGCGGTCAGCCGAGCAAGCCGAGGTCGCGACAGCGAACCAGCAACGCGTCCACCGCGGCCTCGTCGTGATAGACGGCGAAACCCAGGCGCAAGCGCCCTTTGCGGTGGTCGGTCATCACCCCCGCCTCCGCCAGCCGATCGTGGAAGCCTGGTGCGTCCTCGACCTGGAAGGTCAGGAAGTGACCGCGCTCGGGGACCTCCGGGCCAGGGATCAGCAGGTCGGCGGACAACGGCGCCCCCTGGGTCGGCAGCCCGGCCAGGAACCGCGACTGCAGGGCAACCACATGCGCGTGGATGCGCTGGGGCGTCCAACCCGTGGCGTCCAGGACCCCGAGGGACGCGTCCAGGCGCGCCATCGCGACGGGGTCGAACGTCGATCCCAGGAACCGTGTGCCGTCCGTCTCGAACCGGACCTCGCGGTCGCCGCCGCTGGATTCGAGGTCGGCGTACCCTGCGAACCACCCCGTCACGCTGGGTCGCGGTCCGAATCCGGGAGGCGCGTGGAGAAAGCAGCAGCCTTCGCCTGCCATGGCGTACTTGTAGGCCCCGGCCAGGTAGAAGGCGCGCATGGCGATCGATCCGAGATCGACGGGGATCGCGTTGAACGCGTGGTAGCCGTCGATCAGGACCCAGGTGTCGTCGTCAGGCACGGCGTCGACGATGGCCTGCAGGTCCGGCACCACGTACCCCGAATCGAAGAACACATGGCTGAACACGACCAGGTCGTGACCGCCGTTCGCAGCGGCGGCCTGGAAGCGTTCGGGGAAACTCGCGTGCGGTTCGGCGGGAATCACCTCGAGTTCGACGCGACCCGATTCCTGCCAGCGTTCCAGCTGACGACGGGCGGAGTGGAACTCGGCATCGGTGGTCAACACGCGGAGCGTGCGAGCGTCCTCGAAGCACGACACGATGCGGATCAGGAAGTCGTGCGTGTTCGGACTGAACGCGAGGGTCGACGGATCGGGCAGCCCGAGGCGCGACGCGATCCGGCTTTGCAGGCGCGGCCAGAGCTCTCCGAAGATGGGTCCCCACTTGCCGTCGAGCTGGGCGATGGCCTGCTCGGCGTACGCGATGTGCGCTTCGACGGCGGCGTCCGGCCATGCGTGATGGCTGTGGGCCGCGAAGTGCAGCCGCCCTTCGGGTGCAGCGGCGAGGGCACGTTGGAACAGTTCGGCGGCACTCATTTGGATGTCAGTTCGGCGTGCGAAAGGGGTTCGACGGCTCCCTCGGCGAGGACACGCAGGGTATCGCGTTCGCCCTCCCAGGCATCGAGCACGATCCAGCGCGGACCGTTCGCGGGACGCTCGTCGCGCCATTCGTGGGCATGCCCCACGACCAGGAGGTCCGCCTGGTGCTGACTCCGTTGGGCGACCACGGCGCTCACCTGCATGGACTTCTCGGGCACCGGTTTGCGCGCCACGGCCTTGCCGGAGGCCTCCCGCAGCTTGCGCGCCGTGCGCTTCAACAGCGTGAACGGCAGGCGCGGACCCAGGAATCGCATGGGCCCCGAACGCAGCACGCGTTTGAGTCGCTGGTAGCCGACGTCCAGAGTGCAGAGTTCATCTCCGTGCAGGAACAGCCAGCGTTCGCCGTTCTGGACCACGCCCAGCCCATGATCGTGCACGCGCCCACCTGTCCAGGACTCGAAGTCGCGGCCCAGGAGGAAGTCCCGATTCCCGGGGACGACGTGCAGCTGTGTACCCCGTTGCACCATGGCGGCGAGCGCCTCGACGATCGCCTGCGCGCCAGCGAGCCGCCGGGTCTTGGGACCGAACCAGGCCTCGAACAGATCGCCGAGAATGAGCAGAGCTGGTGCCTCGAGCGCTGCGACCCAGTCGACGAAGTGGTCGACGCGAGCGCCACCGAGCGGATCGAGGTGCAGGTCCGCAATCACCAGACTGCCGACCGGTAGACCTTCCGACCGCCATTCGATTTGGGGCTTCATGTCTCGCTGGGATCAGCTGGGCGACTCGCCTTCACCCGTTGCGCCCGCTTTGCCGGCGTCCGGAGCCTGGATGTCGTTGTCGCGCATCTTCTCCCACAGGACCTTGCGCGAGATCCCCAGCAGGTCGGCGGCCTGGGAGCGATGACCGCCCGTCTGTTCCAGCGCGTGCCGGATGTGCGCGACCTCGTGTTCACGCAGGACGTCCCGCAACGGACGTACGTGGGTAGGCACCTCGACCGCGCCACGCCAACGGGGATCCGCGGGCAGCAGATCGTCGGCGTTCAGCTCGCCCGCGTCCCCCGCCAAGGCGATCGCGCGCTGGATCGCGTTCTCCAGCTCGCGGACGTTGCCGGGCCAGGGATAGCGTTCGAGCATGGCCATCGTGCTGCGCGGCACTTCGAACGGGCGGCCACCTCCGTGACGTTCGATCAGGAACTGGGCCAACACCGGAACGTCCCCGGCGCGCTCGCGCAAGGGCGGCAAGTGCACCGGAACGACGTGGACGCGATAGAAGAGGTCTTCGCGGAAGCGTCCCTCGCGGACGCGCTCGCGCAGATCGACCTTGGTCGCCACGACCACGCGGATGTCGACCGAGTGTGTGGTCTCGCCACCGACGCGCTCGAAGTTCCGCTCCTGCAGGCCGCGCAACAATTTGACCTGGACGGCGAGCGGCATGTCGTCGATGTCGTCCAGGAACAGGGTCCCGCCGTTGGCCAGTTCGAAGCGTCCCTTGCGAGACTTGCGGGCGTCGGTGAATGCGCCCTTCTCGTGTCCGAAGAGCTCCGCTTCGAGAAGGTTCTCGGGCAAGGCGGCGCAGGACAACGCGACGAACGGTCCCTCTCTGCGCGGGCTTTCGTCGTGGACGGCGCGCGCGATGCGCTCCTTGCCGGTTCCGCTCTCGCCTTGGATCAACACGGTGGCATCCGACCTGGCGACGGTACGCACGCGGTCGAACACGGCCTGCATCTGGGGGGAATGGCCCACGACGCCTTCGAATCCGCGGTCGCGCTGGAGTTCCTCGCGCAGGGCCCGGTTCTCGTCCTCGAGGTCGCGGACGCGCGCCAGGTCGGCGAGGCGCCGGACGATGGCTTCGTTGCGGAAGGGCTTTTGGACGTAATCGACCGCACCTTCTCGCATCGCGGCGACGGCGTCGTCGACGGTCGCGTACCCGGTCATCACGATGACGGGGCGCGTCGGATCCAGCTCGATGGAACGGCGCAGCAAGGTCATGCCGCCCTCGCCGGGCATGCGCACGTCGGTCAACACGACCTCGGGTTCCCCCTGTTCGAGCGCGCGGATGGCTCCGTCCGTGTCCTGGGCACCGAGCACTTCGTGCCCCGCATCCTCGAGCGCGTCGCGCAACGTCACGAAGATCGTGACCTCGTCCTCGGCCAGCAGCACGCGCACGGTTCAGGACCTCGCCGAGGGTGGAAGGATCAGCGGCGCGTGGTTGTGAGCTTGGCGTGTCCGGTTCATCGGCAGGGATGGGTCGTGGGCTCCGCAGCAGGGAACCTGGATGGGACCAGCGCTGGGCCCGACCTCAACTGCCCACAGGGAGCATCTCGGCACGGTCCCCACCACCGGTCGTGGCGGCTTGCAACGCGTCCTCGGAAGCGCCCAGGAGCGCGTCGAAGAACATCACCTCGTTGCCATCGCTATAGGCCACGCCGATGGAGAGGGTCACGGCGATCTGACGGCCGTCGCTCTGGAAGGACAGGCCATGACAGCTCTGGACCAGGCGCTCGGCCAGGATCCAACCTCCGTCGGGCCCGGTGTGGGGCACGACGGCGAGCAGGCGATCGTCCGCCAGTCGACCCAGGAAGTCCGAGACGCGCGTCTCCCGCTTCAGCAGGTCGACGACCGAATCGAGGATGGACTCCTTCGACTCGTATCCATAGAGGTCACGCAGATGGCCCAGACGGTCCACGGCGATCATCATGCAGCACAACGGATATCCGTAACGCTGCGCACGATTGAACTCCACCCGGATCAGATGCTGGATCTGGGCGAGGGAGAATAGACTGCGGTCCGCTTGACTCGAATCGGGCATGGTTGGCTCTCTGGGCACTTGTACCGCTTCCGCGGTCCAACGTCACGAACCCCGTCGGGTCCGTTCGGGAATGCTCCGTCTAGGACTTTCCGAGACCGATCCCACCGAGCAGCCCATCGATCATCCCGTCCAGGCTGACGGAGTCGCCCCACTTCACCCGGACCAGGATCAGCATGGTGAAGAGGATCAGGGTGTAGACCCCGATCGCGATCAGGTTCGCCACCAGGAACGCGGCGCCCCCGCGGGCGGCACGCTTGACCTTGCGCGAGGCCCCGCGGGCCCCGGTCTGCAGCGAGGTCATCAGCAGATCGCGCTGAAAGCGACCGGCACGCTCGAGAATCGCATTTTCTTCCCCGACGCCGTCCTCGAGCAGATCGGCCGCACAGGCGTCCGCCCGAAACTCGCCGGCGATGACCGCTTCCTGCCAGCGTTTGATCTTCTTCTTGTCGGCCAGGCCGAGCTGAGCTGCGATGCCGGCGGCCATGCGCTCGCCGATGCGTTCGAGGTTGGAATCGGACGCTGCAGCCTTGCGTCGGGGCGCCGAAGGGGCGGGATCGCTCACGGGTGCGGTTGCGCTCGGAGCGCTCACCTCCACGACCTCTTCGATCTCTTCGAGCACGGATTGCCCCCCCACGACCAGTACGGCGCCTCCCCACTGGATCGTGTCGCCGCTCTGCAGCGTCGCTTCCTCGAAGACGCGACCGTTCAGGAGCGGTGTGGTCGCGCTGCCTTCGAGGCGCACACGCGGAGGCGTGCCCATCACGATCAGGGCGTCGCCGGCGGAATCGGGGACGCGCAGCGCACAATCCTCACCTCCGATCCGGACACCACGCGGGGACAGGGAATGGCGATGCTTCTCGCCGCCGACACTGATTTCGATCCAGGGTTCCATAGGGGTCTCGCAGGTGTTCATATCCGATCCCGTGTCCCGGAGCGAGGTTGCAGCGTTTCCTTCGGCCTCCAGAGGACTAGAATCAGCTGAGGGCCGCTCGGTCGGTCCACCCCATACCCCTCCCGTGCGCCTCGGACTCCATCAATCTGCCCGTCTGGAACAGCGACTCCTGCAGTCGCCCCAGATGATCCAAGCGATGCAGATCCTGCAGCTGTCCGCCCTGGACCTGGAGGCACGCATCGAACAGGAGCTCGAGGAGAACCCGTTCCTGGAACAAGGGGACGAGGAAAGTGGCGGGGACGATTCGAGCGACGAGGGTCAACTGGACGCCAGTTCGACCGAGCCCAAGCTCGGCGAGACCACGGTTCGCGAACGGGACGACCTGGACGCCTACATGGACCAGCTCGAGCGTCTCGACCTGGACTACGGCGACGGCAATCGCATGGCCGCGCCGCCCAACGAGGAGGACGGCGACCGCAAGCTCGAGGCGATGGCGAACGCTGCCGACAACACGCGCAGCCTGCACGAGACGCTGCTCGAACAGGTCGCTCTGCTCAACCTCGAGGATCACGACCGGCAACTGCTCGAGTACATCGTCTGGTCCCTCGACGATCGCGGCTATCTGCCGACGGACCGCGAAGAGTATCTGATCGAGCTCCAGCACGAGTTCGAGGAGACGTTGACCGAGGACGACCTCG
>JAJDEX010000169.1 GCA_029259575.1 Planctomycetota bacterium
CGGACCCGATCTGCGTGCCCGAGACTGCCTCGACGGTTCGCGACACTTCGGTCAAGTCGACGGCCGGAGCGACGATGGCGAGCTCGGGGAGCACCTGGACGTTCTCGAGCGCTCGCAACGCAGGGAACACGCTGGCCCAGATGAAGTACAGGCCAACGACGGCCGTGAGACTGAGGCTGATCTGGAAGAGCTGGCGCGTCTGCGCGTCGATCGCAGGGATGTCGACCGAGTCGTCGTCGACCGGCGCCGCGCTCGCTTCGGCCGCATCGTCGGGGTCCTCCTTGGCCTTGCGCGCGCGCGCTTCGAGGGCCTGACGAACCGCCAACTTGCGCCGCGTCATCAGGAGCCAGCGAATCAACATCGAGTTCGCCAGCACGAGCACGATGGCGAACCCGAACGAGGTCCGCAGCCGCAACTCGAACTGAAGCGCGGTGTAGGCGTACCCAGCCAGCGACATCACCGCGATCGTGATCGGCAGGCCGGCGGCCATGACCGACCAGATGCCGTGGGTCTTGCGCAGCAATCCCTTGGAAGCCGCGGCCGCGGGAGGCCAGAGCTTGCTCTCCGCCCGGAACAAGCGATGCGCGAAGACGGCCTCGGTGACCATGCACGCCACGAAACCGATGCGGCCAACCGAGTCGGACCAGGCGGTGGTGCTCTCGAGCCCCATGAAGATCGTGACGAGCGCGAGCACGATGATGATGGGTTCGAACCAGCTCAGTTCCTTGCGGAACGCGACCAGGCTCTGCTCGGGCCAGCGGAAATGCGAGCCCCCCACGCTCTTCTCCTCGGCCAACTCGCGCAGGAAGCGCACGACGAGCCAAATGTAGGCTGTTTGGGTGAGGGCGGCTCCCAAGTCACGCGGTAGTGCGGGGGCCAAGTCACGCGGTAGGTCAGGGGCCAAGTTCGAAAAGACTTCGCCCAGCATCCAAACCAGGAGCGGCAACGGAAGGGCGAGCAGGATCGTGTCCAGGATCGCCCGAACCGTGAGGCTGTACTTGTCCGTGCGGAACGACCGCACGTCCGAAGCCATCTGTTCGCGATGACGTTTGAAGTGGCCGCGTCGAACCAGGATCCCGATCAGGAACAAGCTGACCAAGCTCAAGGAGAGCCACATCTTCGAGGCCGAACGCAGCAGGGAATCGATGCTGATCGTCCGCCACAACTCGCCCGCCAGGTCCCTCACGTCGGCGGGCGTGTTCGTGAGGCTCGGAATCGGGTTCGACCGGGTACTCCGCACCCAGAGAATGCGTTGCTCGATGAACGTGCGGTACTGGCGAACCTCGTCGTCGAGCAAGACCGAGGTTTCTTTCTTGGTGTAGAAGGCCGTCGTCAGCGTCGCCAGGTCCGAGAGCAGGGAATCGTGGACCGAGCGTTGAAGGCTCAGGAGTTCCCGTGTGGCCAAGCGCAAGGACTCACTCGGGTCCTGAATCTTGAGTTCCTGCAGAATGAGATCTGCGGCGATCGCCAAGTCGCCCACTTTCGACCTGGACTCTTCGATCGTGATCAGTTCGAGGAGCGCATCCGCCAAGCGCCACTCCAGCTCTCGAGACTCGCTGCGGAGCTCACTCACCTTGGGCAGCCAGTCGTAGTCCCACCGGAGAATCAGCCCCATCGACTCGGTAGCACCACCGACCGCGATGCGCCGACGTGCACTGCGCGAACGGTTGCGGACTTCCTTGAGCTTCGACTTCAAACCCGCCAAGGCGGTCTGGGCCCGCGAGATACGTTGGGGCAGGCCCTCTTCGCCCGATCGACGAGCGGCGAGCACGGCGATCTGATCGGCGAGGTTGCGCAACTCCGGATGCGTGGCAACGATCTTGTCCGCTTCCGTTTCGACCGTCTGTGCCGATTGATTGCCCTCGCTGGCACGAACGGCGGTCAGGCGCTTCTTCCAGTACGTCTCGGCTTGAACCGCGAGCGACTCCTTGCGCACCGCTCGGTCCTGACGCAAACCCAGGAGTTCGCGTCGCGCTTCGTTCGCGTCACGTTCCGCGATCAACGCGGCGGCGCTGGCCAGCGAATCCTCGATCGACGCCAGCAGGATCATCCGACTGGCTTGATCCGCACCCGCCGGCAGACTGGTCAACGCCTCGCGCGAGGTGGATTCCACCTGGTCTGCAGCCACCAGCTCCTGGGGAATCTCCGCTCGACGTTGAGCCCTGGAACGCGAGGTCTCGTCCAACTCGGCGAGCTTGGCCCGACTCGCGCTCAAGGAGGCGAGCGCTTGAGCATGCGCGTCCTGGACCTTCGACAGCTCGGAATCGGGGTTCGGCGGCGGCACGAACTCGGTCGGCAGCGCCAGGAGTTCCGCACGAACCGTCTCGACCAAACTCGGGGCCTGAGCGGCTTCCATGAGGAATTGCTCCGCACGCGCCCGCGTCTCGGCAGCGCGCGTCAACACGACCAGCGCCTCTTCGAGCACGATGATCTGGGCCGCGGTGCCCTCTGCGTTCGACTCGCGCAGGAGTCCGATCTGGGCCTGAATCTCGCTGGTGGTCGGGGGCGGGTCGTCTTGAACGACGCGCGCATCCGCCGTGGTCGACGATATCGAGAGGACCGCGATCAGGCTCAGCGCCAGGGCTTGGATGGACATGTCTGGTTGGAATTCTGGGGAGCGTGGTGAAGATCGCTCCGGGCGGAATCGGTGTTGAGTCTAGATCGCGGCGAGTGGGCGAACCACGAGGAAACGAGACTCCACCCCGGGACTCGGCCACGGCCCGGAACCCGGAACGGGAGTGCGTTCGCTGCTCGGTTCGATGAACCTGGAGCTCCCGGCAAGGACGGAATCCGTTCGACCGGATCCGAACTGTGCCGGATCCAAGCTCTACCCGATCCGACCTGTGCCGGATCCGAACGGCGGGAGCCCTAGCTGGCTGCCGGACCGACCGTGTCGCCGTCCAGCACGGTCGGCGCGTACGGCTCGAGGCGCTTCCGCATCACGTCGACCGCGTCGGCCGCGGAGTCGATCAACAGGAAGTGCCGCCCGTGCTTCGCCGCAGCCTCGCCGGTCGTGCCGCTGCCCGCGAACGGATCCAGGACCAGATCGCCATCCCGCGAGTGCACCTTGACGATCCGCTCCAGCACGCCCAACGGCTTCTGGGTCGGGTAGCCCGTGCGCTCCTTGCCCTGGGGCGCGACGATCGTGTGCCACCAGACGTCGGTCGGGGTCTTGCCACGCTCCGCCTTCTCCTGGGACACCAGTTTGGGCGCCATGTAGGGGATGCGGTCCATCGCTTCGAAGTCGAAGTGATAGCGCTTGGGATCGCGCGTGTACCACAGGATCGAGTCGTGTTTCGCGCTCCAACGCTTCTTGGAGCGCGCGCCGTAGTCGTACGCCCAGACGATCTCGTTGTGGAAGCAGTCGCGGCCGAACAGGCCGTCGAGGAAAACCTTGACGTAGTGCACCTCGTTCGCGTCGAGGTGGACGAACAGGCTGCCGGTCGGGGTCAGCACGCGGCGCAGCTCTTCGAGGCGTGGCCCCAGGAATCCCAGATAGTCGTCGAACGAGTCCGCGAACCCCGAGCAACCGACGACCTTGTTCGTGTAGCGCGCGCCGGTGAACCCGACCCGCTCGCCCTCGGGATCCAGCGTCGTCTTGGTGCGCACGCGCGCCTGGGTCTTGCCCGTGTTGAACGGAGGATCCAGGTAGACGAGGTCCGCGATGCCGTCCTCGAGCCCGCGCAGGATCGGCAGGTTGTCCCCCTTCAGAATGCGCCGCACGCCCTAGTTCCCCATCACGGCGTCCATGTACGCGCGCTCGGCCGTACCGAACCAGGCGAAACTGTCCGTGCGGAAGGCGCGCCAGTGCTGGAACAGCGCGGCGTAGTCCTGGTCCTTGGCGGCCTCGTCGCGCAGCAGTTGCTCGGAAGCCTCTTGCGCGCCCGCGATCAGATCCGCGCTGAACGGGACCAGCTGGACGCCGTTCGCCACGAGCCGCTGCAGCGCGGCCGGGTTCTTGGCGTCGTAGCGGTTCATCATCGACTGCGCGGCGGCGTCGGAGGCCGCGCGGAACACGGCCTGGTCGCCGGACGAGAGGTCGTTCCACGCGTCCAGATTCACCAGGAACGACAGCGACGGGCCGGGCTCCCACCAACCGGGATAGTGGTACTGCTTGGCGACCTGGTAGAAGCCGAGCTTCTCGTCGTCGTAGGGACCGACCCAATCGGTGGCGTCGATGACGCCCGTCTCGAGCGCCTGGTAGACCTCGCTGCCGGGCAGGTTCTGGACCGACACGCCCAGCTCGGCCATCGCCTTGCCCCCCATGCCCGGGATGCGCATGCGCAGGCCGCGCAGGTCGCCGAGCGAGGTGACGCGCTTCTTGAACCAACCGCCCATCTGCGCGCCCGTGTTGCCGCACGGGAACGAGATGACGTTGAAGTCCGCATAGGCCTTGCGCACGAGTTCCAACCCGCCGGCCTCGTGGAGCCACGCGCTCTGTTGGCGTGCGTTCAACCCGAAGGGAACACACGTGTCGAACGCCAATGCGGGGCTCTTGCCCAGGTTGTAGTAGCCCGCCGTCTGTGCGACCTCGACGGCTCCGGACTGGGCCGCGTTCATCTCTTTCAAACCCTGAACGAGTTCGCCGGACTCATAGACCTCGATCTCGAAGCGGCCCTCCGTCATGGCCTCGACACGTTCCTTGAGCACCGTCGCCGCGCCGTAGATGGTGTCGAGCGAGCTGGGAAAACTGGACGCGAGGCGCCAGCGAACGCGCCGTCTCGAATGGACCGCAGGACCGGTCACACCCTCGCAGGGTTCGCACGCCACGATGGCTCCGGCGGCGGTGGCAGCCAAACCACCCTTCAACAGGGTCCGACGGTCAGGGAGATGACGGGGGGGCATTGAGGGAAACTCCTGGTACGAGGGTACCTATCCAGACCCTCGCGGTCCCGGCTGGATCGGTCCACAATGAAGATCGGCGAGCAGCGAGGTCCAGGGGGTCCTCGAGCTCGATGCGAAGGCGTTGGTCACGGAGGAATCAAGTCACCAAGCAGGTTCGCACCGGATTGTGTTTCGCCCAAGCGCCATGAAGCCCAAGACCCAACAACCCGATCTTGCCGGTCTCCGCGTGCTCGTCGTCGAGGACAACTACGTCCTGGCCGAGTCGATGCGTTGGGCGCTCGAGGGTTACGGCAGTGTGGTCGTGGGACCCGCGCCGAACACGGCCCGCGCGTTCGAGCTGCTCGAGTCCAGCGAAGTGGACGGCGCGATCCTCGACATCGACCTCCAGGGCAAGAGCTCGGCGCCGATCGCCGACCGCCTGCGCGCTGCCGGCGTGCCGTTCCTGTTCCTGACCGGCTACGACGGCGCGATTCTGCTACCCCAGCACCTGCACGACGTCATCTGCCTCTCGAAGCCCGTCGATCCGGACACCCTCGCCGGCACGTTGCTCGAGACGATGCATCCGCCCGATTCGTCGGACTGACGCTTCGCGCTTCGGCTTCGACCCTGCCGGACAGGGGTACGAGCCCGGCCTGAGCCCGATCCGGGCATCGATCGGGCCCCATCCCAGCCCACACGAATCGGGTTGGGACTGGAACCGGGCCTTCTTTCAAGGCATATCTCTTGGACGGCCGAAAGAGGACACGGACCCCCGTTCCATCGGCAGCCGGTTCCAGCGTCCCCTCCACCATGTCCAGCAGCTTGCCCACTCGCCCCCGCACCGGGCTCTCGATCCTGGGCGTCTGCCTCTCGCTGATGGCGATCGCGATCGTCTCGAGCTTCGCCATCCCGGCCTTCTTCGAACGGCCATCGGTCACGCTCGAGAGCGCGGCGGACCTGTTCGCCAAGGACATCGTCGACCTGCAGAACCAGGCCTTCCTCAACTTCGAGACGGTCGAGTTGCGCTTCCTGGACGGCGGAGACGGTTACACCGGCCACCACAAGGACGGCAGCCTCCTGCCCGCTCCCACCGGCGACGGCACCTTTCGCCGCGAGTACTCGTTCAACGCCGTCTTCCGCGGCGTACGCATGGACGTCATCGAGCTGGGGGAAGGCAACACCCTGCGCTTCGACCGCCAGGGACTCGCGCTGACGAGCATGCGCGTGCTGTTCTCCTATGAAGGAGGCACGTGCGAAGTGCGCGTCGAGGAAGGCTCGGGCCGCGTCATCATCGAAGACGTGGTCGAGGCGGAGTGAGGTCGGACCGGTCCGAGGACCGGTGATGGAGGTCGAGGTTCTGCTGGAGGGACCGCTCCGCAACGGCCGGCCCTGTTCGTAGGGAGGGAGCCGGACTGCCTCGGGCGACCCTGCGCCTATAGAAGGAGCCGCCCCGTCACGGCCGACCCAGCACCAATAGAAGGAGCCGCCCGTAAGGGCGGCTCCTGGCGGTGCGACCGGGACCGAAGTCCCGATCTACCGGAGCGGGGGGCAGCCTGCTCCGGGTTGGTCGACGCATGCGGGTGCGGCGACCGGGGTGTCGCGCTGCTTGGACGGGCGGGTCCAGCGCGCAACGGTCGAGTGCTAGGCACTCGAATCACCGGGCGTGGGGTGGGGTAGCCCGGCGACGTGCAAACCTTAGGCGGGATGACGCTGGCTGTAAAGCAGCGACCCGAAGGGTGAGCGATGTTCGTCGGGAAGACTAGGCGCGCCAACCGGCGACGCCGCCCTGCACGCACGACACGTCGGTGAACTTGTGACCGATGAAGTAGCTCGCCACGTCGAGGGAACGACCACCGTCGGCACACAGGAAGATGATCTTGCGCTCCTTCGGCAGGCCCATGTACTTCTCGGACTGCGTGTAGTCCATCTCTTCGGCCTCGGTGACCTTGTCGTCACCGCGCTCGTCGGGCGTGCGCACGTCGATGAAGGAAAAGTCCTCGCCGGCGGCGAGCCATTCGCGCACCTGGGTCGATTCGACCTGGATCTTGCCGTCCAACTCCTGAGCCGTGACGATCGTCCGGATCATGTCGTTGATGTCGAGGATGTTGTGGTCCTTGGCGACCTGCGCGAGCGTGTCGCTCGGCTGGAAGCCGCAGGCGTTGCAGCCTCCGACGTGATAGCGCTGGAAGAGGGCGCGTTGGGCAGCGGGGGCGACCTGGAGGATGTGCTCCATGGTCATCGTGGGGTCGATCGTGAGCTCGGTCATGGTGGTGGTGCGCCCCGGATGTCGGGGCGGGAAGCGCGGTTCGTTGGCGAGCATTCTAGGACGGATCGCGTCCCATTGGAGGCTTCAGAACAGATCCGTCTCGGACGGGGAGCGATCGGGCTAGAGGACCACCCATTCGCCCTGTTCGGCGATGTGCAGGCCGGCGTCCTCGACCTCGAAGCGCTCGGGCGTTCCGGCACGCAACACCGGATTCGTGTGGTTCAGGTGCAGGAAACGAAACTTGGCGCGCTCGGACGCGGGCAGCGATTCGAAGCGCTCCAGGGACTCCTGGATGAACGGGTGCTGGATGACCGACATATCACGGCCCGGCAGCTCGCCGTCGCCGAAGAAGCAGCCGTCGAGGTAGGCGACGTCGACGCTCGCGATCACGTCCTCGATCGGCGTCGCCCAGCGCTCCCACTTGTCGATGTCGGGCAGGTAGAGCAACGACGCGTTCGGGCCGTCGACGCGGAAGCCGACGGTTTCCGAGTACTCGTCGCGGTGCGGCACCAGGAACGGGGTCACGCGCAGGCGTTCGTTCAATTGCACCGGCACGCCGTCGTTCAGGTCGTGCAGGACGATGTTCTGGTAGCTCACCAGTTGGTCCCAAGGCCCCTGCGTCTCCAGGAACGAACGCATGCGCGGCATCGCGAAGACCGGCACCTGCTGGGCGCCCATGACCTCGTGCCCCAGCTGCAACAGACCGGCGTAGTGACCGAGGGGCGCGTGCGACAGGATGATGCGGGACCGGCCGGGCGTGGCCTCGGACGGCGCGACCCGATCCAGGTCCCACAACTGGTCCGAGAAGCTGGGGCTGCAGTCGAGCATCCAGCGCTCGCGGCTGATCGGGTCGACGATCGCCAGTCCAACGGCATGCCGACGCAGCGCCGGGTCCTGGCGCGCCGCAGCACAACAGGCTTCGAGGCAACCGGCTTGCGGATACCCGGCGTCCTGGGCGGTGCCGAGAACGAGCGCGAACGGCTGGTCGGAGGCCGGAATCGCGGGGCGAACGGCTACCCCTTCGCACGCGAACAGGCTCGCGATCCAGGCGAGTCCGACCCCGAACTTCAAGGAGATGCGCATCGCTCCCATCCTAGCGTGGACGGCCGCGAGGCCCCGGTCTACGCTCTTCGGTTCCCACGCCCCGAAGCGGGCGATCCAGGCAGCACAGCGGACCCGAATGGACGGGCCCGCGTCGCCGCCTCCGACCTTGGAATCCGATGGCTGGCACCAAAATCACTCCCCGTTCCGAAGACTACGCGCGCTGGTACCAGGACGTCATCGCCGAGGGCGAGCTGGCGGAAGCCGCCGGCGTCGTCAAAGGCTGCATGGTCATCCGGCCGCACGGCTTTGCCATCTGGGAGGCCATCCAGGCCGACCTCGATGCACGCTTCAAGGCCACCGGACACAAGAACGCGGCGTTCCCGATGCTCATCCCGATGAGTTTCATCACCAAGGAAGCCGAACACGTCGAGGGCTTCGCGCCGGAACTGGCCGTCGTCACGCATGCCGGTGGCAAGAAGCTCGAGGAGGAGTACTGCATCCGTCCGACCTCCGAGACGATCATCGGTCACTTCTTCGCGAAGTGGATCGACTCGCACCGCGACCTGCCGCTCTTGATCAATCAGTGGGCGAACGTGATGCGTTGGGAGCTGCGCACGCGCCTGTTCCTGCGCACGTCCGAGTTCTTCTGGCAGGAAGGGCACACCGCGCACGCCACGCACGATGAAGCGAAGG
>JAJDEX010000170.1 GCA_029259575.1 Planctomycetota bacterium
GCCCCTGGGTGACGCCGCCTTCGACGGGTTGGCGGGCGACTCTAGGACGCGTCCTGGGGACGCCGGGGCATCTCGCGGCGTCGCGCGACCTGATCCTGACGGCGCTCGGCCGTGAGCTGCGTCTGCGCATGGGTGGAGCCATCCTCGGACCGGTTTGGCCCTTGGTCCAACCGCTGTTCCTGTTGGCGGTGTACGGCCTGCTGTTCACCGCGTTGCTCGGGTCCAAGGTCCCCGGCGCGCCGACCGGCGGCGTGGCCCTGGGCCTGTTCCTGTTCACCGGTGCGCTCGTCTGGAGCGCGTTGGCCGAAGCCGTCACGCGCGGCACCACCTCGCTGGTCGACGGACGCGAGCTGGTGAAGAAGCTGTCGTTCCCGGCCGAGGTCCTGCCCCTCGTGCCGAACCTCGCCAGCCTCGCGCAACTGTTCGCCGCGGTCGTCCTGTTCTTCCTGGTCGGCGCCGTCAGCGGTTGGGCTCCGTGGCATGCGGGCATGCTGCACCTGCCGCTCGTGCTCTTGCTGCACGCGACCTTGGCCCTGGGTCTCAGCTGGGGCCTCGCGGCGATGCACGTCAACTTGCGTGACGTCGGGCAAGCGCTGCCGCTCGCGTTGACCGCATTGATGTTCGCGAGCCCGGTGTTCTGGATCCCGTCGGTGGAAGTCCTGCCGTCGATCGGACCTTGGCTGCCCTGGCTCGAGGCCAGCCCGTTCGCACACCTGTTGGGTGCCTGGCGCGGTGTGTTGCTGGGTGGACGACCCGAGGAGGTGTTGGCGCCCGATCCGCTCGCCGCGTGCCGCGCGCTGGCACCCTGGTCATTGGCCGCGCTGCTGATCGGCCGCACGATGTTCGCCCGCTTCGAGGACCGCATTGCGGACGAGGTCTGACATGGGGGACTTCGCCATCGAAACGGAAGGCTTGGGCAAGGCCTGGCGCACGTACGGATCGCGCCGCGCGCGCCTCGTCGAAGCGCTCAGCCTCGGCGCGTTGCCGCGGCACGACCTGTTCTGGGCGATCCGCGGCGTGGACCTCGCGCTGCCGCGCGGCGGCGCGTTGGGCGTCGTCGGTCCGAACGGCGCGGGCAAGTCCACGTTGCTGAAGCTGCTCTCTGGCGCCACCGCTCCGACCGCGGGACGCATGCGCACGCAAGGTCGCGTCGCGGGTCTGCTCGAACTGGGCTCCGGGTTCCACCCCGACTTCAGTGGACGCGAGAATGCCTTCTTGAACGGTGTTCTGCTGGGCCACGGCCGCAAGGCGATGCGCAAGCGCGTCGACGAGGTGGTCGAGTTCGCCGGCGTGCAGGAAGCCGCGGATGCACCTGTGCGCACCTGGTCGACCGGCATGGCCATGCGCCTCGGATTCGCTTGCGCCGTGCTCGCCGGCCCCGAGGTCCTGGTGCTGGACGAGGTCCTGGCGGTCGGAGACTTGACCTTCCAGAAACGCTGCATCGATGCGCTCGCGGACTTTCGCGCCAAGGGTGGCACCCTCGTGCTGTGCAGCCATTCGCTCTACGACGTGCGGCAGATGTGCGACCAGGCGCTCTGGCTGAATCGGGGCGCCGTGAAGGCTGCCGGCGAAGCGTGCGAAGTGACGCATGCCTACGCCGCCTGGTCCGAATCCACTGGCGATGCGTTGGACGCGACCCAGGAACCGCGCTCGGGGCTTCCGCGGATCGCATCCGTCGAGGTGTACGACGACGCTGGCGCCTGCGACCGCATGCGCACGGGGCAGTCGTTGACCGTGCGCGTCGCCTGGGAGAACCCGCTCTGGACCGCGCAAGCGGAATCGTTGCAGTTGGGCGTGACGTTCACGCGCCAGGACCGCACGCTGATGTGTGGCGCGCTGACCGAGCCCCAGGGCTTGCAGCTCGCGGGCCCGGGCGGTGTAGCGACCTTGCGCATTCCCTCGCTCGAACTCCTGGCGGGTCGCTTCACGATCGTCGCGCACCTGCTCGATGCCAGCGGCGTTCACCGTCATCATGAACGGGCGCCCAAGCACGATCTGGTGGTGCAGGGTGGTGGACAAGAGGTCGGCGTCGTGCGACTCGTACACACCTGGACCCTCGAGACGAGCGCGCGCGAGGTGGTCGCATGAAGCTTGCCGCGTTGATGGTGAACTACGGCTCGGGTGCTTTCGCCCTGGCCGCGGCGCGCAGCCTCGCGCGCGAGTGGTTGGCCGCGGACCTCGATCCCTCGGACCTGTCGTTGATCGTCGTGGATCAGCCGGCCGGAACGGACGAGGAGCGTTGGCTCAGCGAGCTCAAGAAGACCGGCGCACGCGTCGTTCACAACCGCCAGAACGACGGATTCGCAGGGGGCATTCAGCTCGCGCTCGAACACTCGACGGGAGGCCCGGACGATCTGGTCGCCGTCCTGAACCCCGACATCGTCTTCCTGCCCGGCTCGATCGCGGCGCTCCTCGAGCGCTTGTTGGTGAACCCGTTGGCCGGGGCCGTCGCGCCGCGCGCTTGGATGGACGAAGGCTGCACCTTCCAGCTGCCCTCGCCGATCCTGCCGACGGCCGCGGGTGAGCTGCTCGAGTTCGGCGCAGGTCGGCTCCCGTTCCTGGCGCGCCGGGCCGCCGCCCGACGGTCCAAGGTCGACTGGGAAGCCTGGACCACCGAGGTGCCGATCCGTCGCCGCATGGTCCCCGGCGCGTGCATGTTCCTGCATCGCGGCGTGGCGGAGAGCCTCGAACACCTGCTCGATCCACGCTACCCGCTCTACTACGAGGACGCGGACCTGTGCCGTCGCCTGGCACAGCGCGGGCTCGAGATCGAACTCGTACCGGACGCGAACGTGTTGCACCATGGCGCGCGCTCCAGCGGCGTCGGCCAGGACTTCGAAGCCGGTCCGCGAACACGCTGGAAGCAAGCGCGCGCCAAGTACATGCGGCAGTACGCGTCCGCACCGATGCGCGCTGGTCTGGCCCTGGCGGACGCCTTCGCCGCCCAGTTCCCGCGTCCGGCACGTCCCGCCCACGGCTTGAAGGCGATGCCGTTGTCGACCGACCCGCCGACCATCCCGTTGCCGGTCGGAGGGCCCTGGTGCCTCGAACTCTCGCTGACGCCCACGTTCGGGTTCGCGTTGGGAACGACCGCACCCAGCGGCAACTGGGACTTCCCCGTCAGCGCTTGGAACTGGTTGTTCGCGGGTCGCTACTACCTGCGCGCGCTGCATGCGAACGGCAAGGTCGAAGCGGCCTGGACGTTCGCGAAGCACGCGCCGCCGCGCACGGAACCGATCTGGGACGTGGACCGCACAGCCGTCGTGGATGCGATCGGCAAGCGCCTCGCCGGCCTCGCCGGAGTCCGTCAGGGAAGGAGCCAGAAGTGCGCATGACCCCGGAGCACTTCCGCGCACCCGAGCGTCGGACCGCACCGACGCCGGGCCCCGTGCTCGTGCTGGCGCCGCATGCCGACGACGAGGTCATCGGTTGCGGGGGAACGCTGGCGTTGCACGCGGATCGCGGGGATGCGGTGGTGGTGCTGATCGCGTTCGACGGTGCGGCCGCCAACGTGGACGGAGGTTCGTCCGACGATCGCTTCGTCAAGGAACGCATCTTGGAAGCCGTCGAAGGCGGTCGTCACCTGGCCGGTGAGGGGCGCGGGATCGAGTACGAATTCTGGGGACTGGAAGAGGGGCACGTGGCCGAGGACGAGGACCTCGACCGAGCGGCGCGCCGCATCGAACGCCTCTTGAACGAGGTCCGGCCGGGCACGCTCTACGCCCCTTGGTACGGCGATGCGCACGTCGATCACCACTCGCTCGCCCAGGCGACCGCACGCGCCTTGGAGCTCTACGCCAAGCCCGTCGAGGCCTGGGGCTACGAGGTCTGGTCCGCCCACCAACCCGACATGGTGTTGGACATCAGCGAAGCGTACCCACGCAAGCTGCACGCGCTCGCTTGCCATCAGACCCAGATGCAGGGCGGCCAGTTGTTGCATCGCGTCGCCGGACTGTCGGCCTGGCGTTCGATGATGTTCGGCGGCAAGGCACGACACGCGGAGGCGTTCCAGCGCTTCGTTCCGGCCGAGGCCGAGTTCTACCGAGTCCTGGCCACGCCCGTCGACGGTACAGAGGGGTCGGCCGCATGAGGATCGTCATGGTGACCGCCCTGTTCCCCCCGGAGTTCTCCGGTGGCACGGAACGCGTGACGCTGGCGCACGCCCGGGCCCTCGCGAGCCTCGGCCACGACGTGCGCATCGTGAGCGGTACGGCCGGGGACGCTCCGGTCGGCGCCAGCTTGGTCGAAGGCCTTCCCGTACACCGCATCGAGCGCCCGCACGATGCGAATCCGCTGGTGGCGGACGAGATCCTGCGTGCGCGCGTCGCCGATGCCGTGCGCAACGTCGATGTGATCCACGTGCAGCACAACTGGACGTTCGGCGCGGGACTCGTTCCCGAACTGTCGCAACTCGCGCCGGTCGTGCTCTCGTTGCACGACTTCTCGGTCGTGTGCCCGCGCTTCTTCCGCGTGCCGCACCACGGCGCCACGTGTCCTGACGGCGACGCGTTCGCGGACGACGATCTGGAGGACTGCGTTCAGTGCGTCGCCCCCGACCTGGGTGGGAACCGGGAGTCGGTCCAGGCGCGGTTGTTCGATCGCCTGGAGGCCTGGCGCGCCGACCTGAACGCCGCGAGCCGGATCCTCGTGCCCAGTCGCACCCACCTCGTGCGCCTGGTCGATCTGATCGACCTGGACGGCAAGGCGCGCATCGCTCGCCCGGGTGTGTGCCACACGTTCTCGGGGGAGGTCCCGCGGCCGAAGCCCTGGGACGGAACGGGCCCCTTGAAGATCCTGCACCTGGGCCGCCGCAGTCTCGCCAAGGGCACGCTCGATCTGGTGCGCGCGGTCGCCGCACTTCCCGAGGGAACCGTCGAGCTCCTGTGCCTCGGTGGCGCCGAACCGGGCCTCGACCGTCGTTTGACCGCGATCGCCGGGAAGACGGCCATTCGGTTGGAAGGCGCTTACGATGCGCTCGATCTGGAGCAGGCTGCATCGGCTTGTCACCTGGCTGCGCTCCCCAGCCGCCTGCCCGAGAGTTATGCTCTGGCGGTGGACGAGGCTCTGGCCTTGGGTCTGCCGGTCTGGGCCTCCAGCGCGGATGCCGCCCGTGAGCGATTCGGGGAAGGTTCCCTGCGCGTTCTTCCGGCCGAGGACCCGAGCGCCTGGACCCAAGCCCTGCACGAACTGCTCGAACATCCGGACGAGCTGCTCGATGCGTTCGAGTCCTTGCCCGATTCCCTTCCCACCGCGAACGACGCCGCACTCGAACTGCTGCAGTTCTACGAACAACTCGTGCCCCGCACCGATCTGGATGCGGGCACGTCCAAGCGCGCCGGTTGATGCGACCCATTCCTCCTCTTCTCCCGATCGAGGCCCTCCCGTCCGAGGTCCTGGTCGTGGCTCCGCACCCCGACGACGAGGTCCTGGGCTGCGGCGGACTGATGCGTGCCCAGGTGTTGCGCGGCGGACAGGCGCGGGTGCTGGTCGTGACCGACGGCGGTGGGGGACTGGAAGGACACGCGCGCCAGGAACTGACCTCGGCGCGCGAAGCCGAGTGCCGCGCCGCCGCGAACGTCCTGGGTGTGGAGCACGTGCAATTCCTGGGACTGCGCGATCACGAGCTGGCCCAACAGCACCGGCTGGTCGAGTTGCTGCGCGAAGCGTTGGAGGCGGACCCCGCGGGGCTCGTGCTGCTGCCGTCGCCGCTCGATCCGCACCCCGATCATCGCGCCGCAGC
>JAJDEX010000018.1 GCA_029259575.1 Planctomycetota bacterium
GGGCCCACCCCGAGGTCCAGGTCACCGTCTTTGAGCGCAACCGCGCCGACGACACCTTCGGCTGGGGCGTGGTCTTCTCGGACGAGACCCTGGGCGCGTTCGAAGAGGCTGACCCCGAGAGCTACGCCGCGATCCGCGCAGAGTTCGCGTACTGGACGGACATCGAGACCTGGCAGGGCGGAACGTGGACGCGCTCGACCGGCCACGGCTTCTGCGGCATGTCACGCAAGCAACTGCTGCAGATCCTGCAAGCGCGTTGCACCGAGCTGGGCGTGCTCATGAACTTCGAGACCGAGGTCTCGCCCGACGAGCTACCGGACGCCGACCTGGTCGTCGCGTGCGACGGCATCCACAGCTCGATCCGCGAGAAGCACAAGGACGTGTTCCAGCCGAACATGGACTGGCGCAAGGCGAAGTTCACGTGGCTCGGTACGACCAAGCCGCTCGAGGCCTTCACGTTCGTCTTCCTCGAGACCGAACACGGCGTCTTCCAGGTTCACGCCTATCCATTCGAACGCGGCGACACCAATCTGTCGACCTGGATCGTCGAGTGTCACGAGGACACGTGGAAGAACGCGGGACTGGACGACGTCACCGAAGAGGAAACGGCTGCGCGCATGACCGAGATGTTCCGGGACTTCCTGGACGGCCATCCGCTGCTGACCAACCGCTCGGTCTGGCGCACCTTCCCCACCGTCAGCTGCAAGCAGTGGCACACGGACAACATCGTGCTGCTGGGCGACTCGGCGCACACCGCCCACTTCTCGATCGGCTCCGGCACCAAGCTGGCGATGGAGGACGCGATCGCGCTGCGCGAGGCGTTCGACGCGAAGGGCACGGGCGACATCCCCGGCGTACTGAAGCACTACGTCGACGGTCGCTTCGTCGACGTGCTCAAGCTGCAGAAGGCCGCCCAGACGAGCCTCGAATGGTTCGAGAACACCGCGCGCTACGTCCACCAGAACCCGCTGCAATTCAGCTTCAACCTGATGACGCGTTCCAAGCGCATCACGTACGACAACCTGCGCCTGCGCGACCCCGAACTGGTGGACGCCGTCACCGAATGGTGGGCCGACGATCAAGGCGCGCCGCGCGACGAACGCGGCCGCCCCGTGAAGCCGATCTTCGCGCCGCTCCAGCTTCGCGACCTGACGTTGCCCAACCGCATCGTCGTCTCCCCCATGTGCCAGTACTCGGCCGTGGACGGCACGATCAACGATTGGCACCTGGTGCATCTGGGGTCACGCGCGGTCGGTGGCGCGGGCCTCTTGATGGCCGAGATGACGAACGTCTCGGCCGAGGGTCGCATCACCTACGGCTGCGCCGGCATCTACGACGAGGAACACACCGCTGCGTGGAAACGTGTCGTCGACTTCGCGCACGAGCACGCCGCGGGCGCCATCGGATTGCAACTGGGACACGCCGGTCGCAAGGCCTCGTGCTCGTTGCCGTGGGAGGGCGACGCGCCGCTCACCGGGAACGATGCGTGGACCGCGCTGGGCCCGTCCGCCGACGCGTTCGGTCCGGGCTGGCCGACGCCCAAGGCGATGGACCGCGCCGACATGGATCGCGTGACCGCGGAATACGTCGCCGCCACCGAACGCGCGCTCACCGCCGGCTTCGACCTGGTCGAACTGCACATGGCGCACGGCTACTTGCTGTCGAGCTTCCTGTCCCCCGCTTCGAACCGTCGCACGGACGAGTACGGCGGTTCGCTCGAGAACCGCATGCGCTATCCGCTCGAGGTGCTCGACGCCGTGCGCGCCGCCTGGCCCGCGAACAAGCCCGTCTTCGTGCGCATCTCGGCCACCGACTGGCTCGAGGACGAACCGGACAAGGACGGCATCACGATCGAGGAGTCGATCGTCCTGTGCCGCGAACTGGCCGCGCACGGCTGCGACGTCGTCGACGTCAGCACGGCCGGCAACACGCCGGACTCCAAGGTGAACTACGGCCGCATGTACCAGGTGCCGTTCGCCGAGCGCATCCGCAGCGAGACCGGCATCAAGGTCATGGCCGTCGGCGCGATCCAGGGCTGGGACCACGCGAACACCGTGCTGGCCGCGGGCCGCGCGGACCTGTGCGCGCTGGCACGTCCGCACCTGGAGGACCCGCACCTCACGCTGCATGCAGCGATGGCGTACGACCACCAACCCCAGGCCTGGCCGCCGCAGTACCTGGCGGCGAAGCCGAAGCCGAAGAGCGACGGCTAGCGAGCCGATGCCCCATGGGGCAGGACTCGCGCTCGAATCTGGAACCGGAGCGCAGCTCGAACGCTGGCGCTGCGAACGGAGCGGTGCTCACTTCCCTTCCGCGCCCGCCATCTTCGGCAGGTTCTTGCCCGCCAGGCCCGGGTGGTCGAACGGGATGCGGGTCGCGCGGAAGAGCGACGTGGGCTTCGGGCCTCCGCCTCCGGTCTTGGGCGGATCGGCCTTGGGAGCACCATCCTTGGGCGGCGAGTCCGGGTCGGGTTGCGCGTCCTTGGAAGGCGTAGGGCCGTCGTACTTCCGGTCGCCGCCGTGCGTGTTCTGGTAGTACCACGCGATCTGACCGTCCATGGTGACCTCGACGAGGCGCCCGTTCTCGCCGGAGCAGATCAGCGTGTTCCCGTTCGGCAAGCGCTGCGCACCGGAGATGAAGTGCGAGTACATGCGACGCTTCATCATGTGCGACCACGTCACGTCGGTCGGCACCATCGCCTCGTCCGGACCCAGCGCTGCGACGAGCCCCGCGTCGGTCATCGGGATCGCGATCTCGTCCGCGGACGAGCGGTTGCCCTTGGGCCGACCGTTGCCGTTGTTGAAGACGAGCACGCCGAAGCGTCCTTCCGTGCGCACGAACGTCGGGTCGTGCTGTTTGTAGAGGCGTTGGTCGCTGCTCTCGCCACGGCCGCTGGCCTCGGGATTGCCCCAGCGCCAGACCAGGTCCCCGCCGCGGCCCTGACGTCCGCCCGTGGAACCACGCGCCTCCTCGGTCGTGGTCGAGTGATCGATCAGCCAGACCTCGTCGAACCGGCGCACGCTGATGACGATCAGGTCGTGCTCGGCGTCGTAGTCGATGCCGTTCGTGTGCATCCAGTCGGCGCCGCGGACGTCGCGCTTCGCAGGCTCGGCCTTCGGCTCGTCCGGGGCGTGGTCGTCGTCGCCCCCCATGTACCCGATGCCCTTCAGGTGCGCCTCCTCTTGCTTGCGCCGGTTCTTGTCGCCCTCGGTCTCCTCGGTCTCGATCTTGTGCGAGGCGAAGTTGACGTCGACGCGGCCGGGGTGCTCGGAGGGCTTGCCGTAGTTCGGTAGATGCGGATTCAGGTTCTGAATCAAGTGATCCCACACGTGCCATTCCCACACGACCTCGGCGCCGTTCTTGCCGACGGGCCGGATCTCGAGCAGATGGTCGGGCCAGACACCGGCGGGTCCGACGTTCTCGGCATGGCGGCCGGCCGCGATGGCCTCGTCGCGCGTGCGGGCTTCCCAGGCGATCAAGAGCAGGTTGCCGTTCGGCAGCGGCTCGAAGTCGTGGTGGTGCAGGACCGTGTCGTCGGACAGCAGGTAGTCCCAGAGAACCTCACCGTCCCACGCGATCTTCTGGATGCGCCCGCCCTCGCCCCCACCGCGGAAGACGGTGTTGGTCTTCGGTCGCGCCGCCCGCAGCAGGTTCCCGTCGGGCATCAGGTAGACCGAGTTGCCGGGGGGCTCGTCGCAGTTCCACGTGTGCACGGGGTTGCCCTCGAGATCGAGCAGGTGCACCTTCGTCGACAGCAACGGCGTGATCAGGGTGTAGCCGGAAGTGGGCTCCGGCTTCGCTGCGGGAGCGGCGGTTTCCTGGGGGAAGGTCGTGAGCGCGAGGAGCGTGAGTGCGAGGAGCGACATGGATCTCTGCTGGGGACGAGGGAACGTGTGCAGGGTACGGCAGGAGACCTGCGCGCGCCCGTCGGAACGCGGATGGCGAGGCCCTTGCGCTGAAGTCAGAGGCCCTTGCGGCGGCGCTCGTCGAGCATCGCCAGGACCTGGGCGCTGCGCGTCTCGCGCGTGGGAGCGCGCTTGCTGTCGCCGACGTACGCGAGCATCTGGCGACGCAGACCGTCGGGCAAGCGCTCGAAGTCCTCCCAGCCTCCTGGGCGATCGCTCAGGGCACGCTCGAGCTCGGCGGGCATGTCCGGATCGGGTCGCGCGCTGTCGACGCGGAGCTCCGCCAGGGTCAGCGTGTCGCCCTGGTCCTTACCCGTGGCACGGCGCATGGCGGCGTCGATGTAGAGGCGTCCGCCACCGCCCTT